>DATKAG010000333.1:0-10353 GCA_035498355.1 Myxococcales bacterium
GGCGACGGCCCTGGCCCTGGTGAGGGGACGGCCATGATCCGGGCGCGCGTCTCCGAGCTCGTGGAGCGAGCTTTCGACTACCGCGGCTACGTCACCGTCCGGCGCAGCGACGGCTCGGAGCTGGTGGGGTACGTCTACCACCGGGACGCCTCGCACCTGGAGCTGTTCGACGAGACCGCCACCCAACGGGTGCGGGTTGCGCTGGCGGAGGTGGTGGACATCGCGTTGACCGGCGAGGACGCGGCCCGCAAGTCGCAGGAGATCTGGGAGCGGCGCAAGGGTACGCTGGAGCCCCGCGACACCTCCGCCTGGGGAGACTGGCAGGAGGCGGGGAGGGTCCTCGTGCTGGTGGGCCTGCCCATCGAGCTGCGCAGCGTGGCCCGCGCGCTGGGCGGGCGGCCGCGCGGCGACCGCGCGCGGGGGAAGCTCTCCGGGGTGGAGGCGGTGGCCCTGGCGGTGGGAATGGGAGGCGGGTCGCTGCGGGCGGTGGAGGAGGAGCGGCCCCGGCTGCTCTTGAGCTGCGGCTTCGCCGGCGCCCTCGATCCCTCGCTCCGCCCCGGCGACCTGGTGCTGGCGAGCAGCGTGCGCGACGAGACCGGCGACCGGGCGCCGGCGCCCGATTCCCTGCTGAAGCCCGCTGCCGCGGCGCTCTCGGGGATGCGCTGCCGCCAGGGAGAGATCCTCTGCACCAGCGCAGTGGCGGCCAGCGCGGAGGAGAAGCGCGCCCTGGCCGGCCCCGGGCTGCTGGCGCTGGACATGGAGAGCTATCCGGCCGCCCGGGCCGCCGCGTCGGGCGGGATCCCCTGGCTGGCCCTGCGCGCCATCGTCGATCCGCTGGAGGCCTCGCTTCCTCCCTTCGCCCGCGAGGAGTGCGAGAGCTACCTCTGGCCGGCGCTGAAGGAGGCCCTGGCCGGGCCCGGCGCCGCCGTCCGGCTCGTCCGCCTCGGCCTCTGGGCGCGGAAGGCCGGGCTGGCGCTCGAGGAGGCCCTCCGCCGCCTGGCGCCGGCGCTGCGGGTCCCGGAGGCGCGAACGTGAAAGCGCTCGTCACCGGAGCCAGCGGGTTCATCGGAGGGGCCGTGGCGGAGGCGCTCCTGCGCCGGGGGGCCCAGGTCCGGGTCCTGCTCCGCCCCGGGACCGTGCCCAACCTGGCCGCTCCCTCCGAGGTGGAGACCGCGCGCGGCGACCTGCGCGACGCCCAGGCGGTCCGGGCCGCGGTCGAGGGCTGCGACGCGGTCTTCCACGCGGGCGCGATCTACTCCTTCTCCGCCCCGGCCAGCGAGGTGCTGGCGGTCAACGTGGGCGGGACCCGCAACGTGATCGACGCCGTCCGGGCCCAGGGCAGCCGGCTGGTCTACACCTCCAGCATCGCCACCGTCGGGGCCATGCACGACGGCGTCCTCCCCGACGAGCGCTCCATGCCCGAAGGGCCCGCGCCGGGGCCGTACAAGAGGAGCAAGCGGGAGGCGGAGGCCCTGGTGCGCGAGGCGGCGCAGCGCGGGCTGGACGCGGTGATCGTCAATCCCACCTTCCCGGTGGGCGCCCGCGACGTGAAGCCCACGCCCACCGGTGCCCTGATCCGCGACTTCCTCGAGGGCCGGATGCCCGCCTACGTGGACACGGGGATGAACGTGGTGGACGTGGAGGACGTCGCCGAAGGCGAGATCCTGGCCTTCGAGCGGGGCGAGCGGGCGGAGCGCTACATCCTGGGCCACGCCAACCTCACCATGCGCGAGCTTCTCGGCGAGTTGGCGGCGATCACCGGCCGCAGGCCGCCGCGCTTCCGCATGCCGCACGCCGTGGCCCTGGGCCTGGCCCACGCCGACGCCTTCGTCACCGGGCGGCTCCTGGGGCGCTCCCCCCGCATTCCCCTGGAAGGGGTGCGCACCGCCCGCGAGGTGATGTTCGCCAGCTCGCTGCGGGCGGTCCGCGAGCTGGGGCTGCGCCAGACGCCCATCCGCGAGGCGCTGGCCAAGGCGGTGCGCTGGTTCGAGGAGCGCGGCCGGCAACGGGGGGTCTCGTGATCGTCCACGAGAACGTCGTCGCCGGCGCGGCGCTGGAAGCGGTGATCGAGCGGTCGCAGGGGTGGTTCGCCTCCGCCCGGTCGCCGGACGGATACTGGTGGGCGGAGCTGGAGTCGAACGCCACCATGGACGCCGAGTACCTGCTGCTCACGCACTTCCTCGGCGCCCGCGACGAGGAGATCTGGCGCGGGGTGGCCCAGGACATCCGCGGCTACCAGCGCGAGGACGGGAGCTGGGCCATGTACCACGGCGCCCCCGGCGACCTCTCCACCTCCATCGAGTGCTACTTCGCCCTCAAGCTGGCCGGCGATGCGGCGGATGCGCCGCACATGGCCCGCGCCCGGGCCTTCATCCTCGAACGGGGGGGGATCGGGCGGGCGCGGACCTTCACTCGCATCTGGCTGGCGCTCTTCGGGCAGTGGAGCTGGAACGATCTGCCCGCCCTGCCTCTGGCGCTGATCCTCCTGCCGCCGGCGGCACCCCTCAGCATCTACCGGTTCTCCTCCTGGGCGCGGGGCACCATCGTCCCCTTGCTCATCCTCATGAACGAGCGGCCGGTGCGGCCCGTCCCCGGCTCCGCACGCCTCGACGAGCTGCGCGGGCCGGAGGCGGGAGCGAAGCCTCCGCGCGACGTCCTCGACCGGCTCTTCCTCGCCCTCGACGCCGCTGTCAGGGGATACGAGCGGCTTCCCTGGCATCCGCTGCGCGAGCGGGCGCGCAAGGCCGCCGAGCGCTGGATCCTCTCCCACCAGGAGGCGGACGGGAGCTGGGGCGGGATCCAGCCGCCCTGGGTGTACTCGCTGATGGCCCTGCATGCGCTCGGCCATCCGCTCCACGGCCCTGCCCTGGGCAAAGGACTGCGGGGGATGCACGAGCGCTGGATGATCCGGCGCGCCGACGGGCGGGTGCGGGTGCAGGCCTGCCTCTCCCCGGTCTGGGACACGGGGCTGGCGCTCCTCGCCCTGCTGGAGTCCGGCGTCGCCCCCTCGCATCCCCTGGTGCCGGACGCGGCCCGCTGGCTCTTGCGCGAGGAGATCCGCGTGCCGGGCGATTGGGCCATCCGGGTGCCCGGCGTCGCGCCCAGCGGCTGGGCCTTCGAGTTCGAGAACGATCTCTACCCGGACGTCGACGACACCGCGGTGGTCCTCCTCGCCCTGCACCGGGCGGAAGCGCTCGACGACGAGACCCGCGAGCGCGCGCTGCGCTGGGTGCTGGCGATGCAGAGCCGCAACGGCGGCTGGGCGGCGTTCGACAAGGACAACACCTCCAGGCTGGCCGCCCGCCTCCCCTTCGCCGACTTCGGGGAGATGATCGATCCCCCCAGCGCGGACGTGACCGCGCACGTCCTGGAGATGCTGGGCGCGCTCGGGCTGGGCCGCGGGCATCCCGCCGCCGGGGCCGGCCTGCGCTACCTCTACGGCCAGCAGGAGAAGGAGGGCTCCTGGTTCGGCCGCTGGGGCGTCAACCACCTCTACGGGGTGGGAGCGGTGCTCCCCGCCCTTTCCGCCCTGGGCGAGCCGATGGACAGCCTGGCGGTCCGCCGCGCCGTGCGCTGGCTGGCCGGGCGGCAGAACGCGGACGGCGGCTGGGGCGAAACCTGCGCCTCCTACGTGGACCCGCAGGCGCGGGGGCGGGGCGAGAGCGCCCCTTCGCAGACCGCCTGGGCGCTGCTCGGGTTGATCGCCGCGGGCCGCGCCGATTCCGCGGCCGCCGGGCGCGGGGTGCGCTTCCTCCTCGACCGGCAGCGCGCGGACGGCGCCTGGGAGGAGGAGGCTTTCACCGGCTGCGGCTTCCCCGGCTACGGCATCGGCGAGGAGCAGGGGGCGCGGATCAGCGAGGGCCGGGAGCTCTCCGCCGGATTCATGATCCGCTACCACTTGTACCGGAACTGCTTCCCCTTGCTCGCCCTGGGCCGCTACCGTTCCGCCCTGCGCGGGTCCGGGGGGACAAAGAGGTGAGCATGCGGCCGCCGGAGTTCTACCAACGACACCTCGACGCCGTGAGCCGGAGCTTCGCGCTCTGCATTCCCCAGCTCGACCTGCCCTTCGGGCCCCGGGTGGCCCTCTCCTACCTGCTCCTGCGCGTGCTGGACACGGTGGAGGATGCCGCCTTCGACGACCTCCGCGTACAGCAGCGGCAGTTCGCCGCCTTCCGCCGGTTCCTCGCCGCGCCGCCCGCCCCCGCGGAGGTGGAGGAGTTCGTCTCCTCCTTCCCCGCCGGCATCACCGCCGGGGAGCGCGAGCTGCTCGCGGACACCGGGATCTTCCTCGAGGACTACCACGGGCTGCCCGCCGCGCCGCGATCGATCATCGGCAGCGGCATCGACCGCATGGCGCAGGGGATGGCCGTCTACGCCGAGCGCCCCGCCCCGCTGCGCCTCCTCGACCTGGAGGACGTGAACCGCTACTGCTGCATCGTTGCCGGCGTAGTGGGGGAGATGCTCACCCGCCTCTGGGCGCTGGGCGGCGGAGAGCCGCCGGCGATGCTGCACGCCTACCGCTTCGGGCTCTTCCTGCAGAAGGTGAACATCCTCAAGGACCAGGCGGAGGACGAGGCGGCGGGCCGCTTCTTCGTCCCCGACCGGCGGGAGATCCTCGCCAGCCTGCGCCTCGATGCGCAGGGGGCCCTGGCCTACCTCACCAGCCTGCCGGAGGCCGAGCGGGGGTACCGGATCTTCTGCGCCTGGTCGCTGATGCTCGGGGCCGCGGCGCTGGCTCAGCTCGACGGCCCGCGCGAGAGCCGGCGGGCGCAGACCCTGGGCCTTCTCGGCAGCACCGCGGAGATCGCCCAGGACGACGAGGAGCTGGTGCGCCAGTTCGAGCAGCTCCTGCCCGCGCTTCCCGACGCCCGCCCCGGCGCGCCGGTCCCCAAGCCGGAGCCGGCGGAATGGTTCGTGCGCATGCTGGACGCGCCGCTCTCCGCCCTGGAGCTCTCCCAGCTGGGGGCGGTGCGCGCGCCCGCGGCGCAAGCGCTGGCCCATCAATAGGGGTACCCGATCTCCACGTACACCTTGAGGCCCTCCCCGCCGCTGGCCACGTCGACGCGGCCGAGGACGTTCCTGTGCACCCAGGCGCGGAAGCCCACGCCGGCGGTCACCCGCGGCGCGGAGAAGGCGTGAGGGAGCGAGCGGTACACCTGCCCCAGGGCGACGAACGGGTCGATCCGCCAGTCGGCGGTGACGCCGTAGATGTGGGTCTGGAAGAGCCGGATGCGCTGCTCGAACTCCACCGTCCAGGCGTTCTGGTCGATGAAGCGGTCCTCGGTGAAGCCGCGGAGCAGGAAGGCACCGCCCAGGGTGCTCTGGTCGTAGAAGGGGGCGTCGGGCGTCCCCACCATCGTCCAGTCCAGGCGCGCCGCGCCGGAGAGCCAGCCCAGCTCCGGGTGCAGCGCGCGCAGCCGGACTGCACCCCGCAAATAGGCGGGCGAGCCGGAGAGGCCTTCGGTGACCCCGGCCTCGGCGTCCGCGAAGAAACCCTGGACGGAGTACTCGTAGTTCTCGCGGCTGTCGAAGCGGAGATCGACGGCCTGTCCCAGGATGGTGGAGCCGTTCATGCCGGGGACGCCGGGGAACACCCGGGGGCTGATGGGCAGCCCCGGCACGCCGATCTCCTGGACGTCGTCGTGGTGCAGGAGCAGCGTGGCGCCGGCGTTCCAGGATCCCGCGAGGTTCCACCCGGCGCGCGCCTGGCCGTGCACCCGGATGCGCGTGTAGCTGGTCTCGGCCTCTTCGGGCGTGTCCGGGCCCAGGCCGAAGAAGCGGTAGAACACGCTGCGCTGCCAGCGCAGCTCCAGCTCGGTGGTGAAGGCGCCCGGCCTCCGGGGAAGGTCCTTCCACTGGAGGAGGACGTTGGAGTTGATGCGCGTGCTGAGCGAGGCGATGAAGGTGAGCGTGCGGTCGTCCGCGGGGTAGTAGAACCAGCGCAGGGTCCCCGTCCAGTGGATCACGTCGTTCCAGGTGACGCTGGGGGCGATGATGGATTGCGTCCTCCGGGTGGGGTCGCAGACGCGGAGGAAGACGGGCATGAAGCCCCAGGTGTTGCCCTCGTTGGGGAGGGTGGCGAAGACGGGCAAGGGGACCAGGCGGGTGCCGACGCTTCCCTCGCATTCCGCGGGCGGCTCCTCGGCCAGGGCAGCCGGGGAGAGGGCGCAGGCGAGCGCCAGCAGGGAGGAGGCGCGGATCATCCGGCACCGCGGTGCCGCGGGGGGCATCGGTGAGCACGATGGCGGAGTGGCTGCTTCCCTCGCGCAACCTGAAGCGCCGCCTCTGGCCGCCCGCGCTCGGGCTCGCCTACATCGCGCTGGTCGCCCTGCTGGGAGGCCTGCGGGGCGACCACGTCCTCATCGGCCTCCTGGGCCTGCTCGACCTCTACAACGAGAAGACCCGGCACTTCCTCCGCCGCTTCCTTCCCTTCATCCTCACCGGCGTGATCTACGACTCGATGCGCTACTTCTACTGGCCGGCGATCGCGGGCCGGGTGCACGTCGAGGGCCCGTACCGCTTCGAGCTGGCCTGGTTCGGCGTCGGCGGACGCACGCCCAACGAGTGGTTCCTCGTCCACCACTGGCCGGCGCTCGATCTGGCCTGCGGCTTCGCCTACCTGGTGTACGTCGGCGAGTACCTGGCGATCGCCTTCTTCCTCTTCTTCCGGGGCAAGGACGACCTCCTGCGCACGGTCGCCCTCGCCTTCCTGCTGGTCAACCTGCTCGGGTTCGCCACCTACTTCCTCTTCCCCGTGGCCCCGCCCTGGTACGTGACGGAGTACGGGTTCGGGCCGGCCCGGCTGGACGTGCGCTCCACCGCGGCGGCGGCCAGCCGGTTCGACGAGATCCTCGGCACGCACTTCTTCGCCGGCATCTACGGGCGCGGCGTCGACGTCTACGGCGCATACCCTTCGCTGCACGTCGCCTATCCGCTGATGGCCGTCTGGGCCGTCTGGCAGGTGCGCGAGCTGCGCTGGGCGCGGGCGCCGACCGTCGCCTTCTTCTTCCTCATGTGCCTGAGCGCGGTCTACCTGCAGCACCATTACCTGACGGACGTGCTCCTGGGGATCGGGTACGCGGTCCTCACCCTGGCGCTCCTGGGCCGTCACCGGAGCGCGGCGCGGGCGTCGTCGGCCCAGCCAGGGGCATCGGGATCGCCGCCCGCCTGAGGGCCGGTGGCCAGGCGCAACGCCAGCGACCAGGCGGCCTTCGCCTCCTCTTCCTGCCCGTTCTTCTTCAACGCCTCGCCCAGCGCGAGCTGGTTGGGGGGATAGGCCGGGTCGATGCGCACCGCGGCCTGCGCCTCGGGGAGCGCCGCCTGGGGATCGCCCGGACCCAGGGGCCAGGAAGGAGCGCGGAGGAGGACGATGGCGAGCAGCCGGTGCGGGCCCCCGTGGTCCAGGGCGGGATCGTTCCGGGCGGCGCGGCGCAAGAGGTCGTTCATGCGGGCGAGCCCGTCCTTGGCGGTGGCGGTCCGCTCCCGCGCCTGCAGCCCGAGGGCCGCCGCCAGCCAGTAGTCGCAGGCGGCGTCCGCCGGCGCGCGCTCCTCGCAGAGCTGTCCCGCCTGCACCGCGCTCTCGGCCAGGCGGGTGCGCTCGCCGCCATCCTTCTCCCGGCCGATGCGGAAGGCCTTGGCGCGGATGGCGCCGGCGAAGGCCTCCGCGCCGGCGCCGGCGCGCGCGGACATCAGATAAAGGTCCTCGGCCTTGCGCGCCTGGTCCGGCTCTCCCCTCCTCTGCCAGGCCTCCGCCGCCCCGGCGAGAAGCTGCTCCGCGCTGGCCTGGGGAACCGGGGCGATGGCCTCGATGGGCCGGGGCTCGTGCAGCGCCCGCGCGCAGGCGGCGCAGAGGATGAGCCCGGCCGGCAGCCTCACTTGGCGCGCCGGTACGCCGTCCGCGCGGCCGCCAGCGCCTGCTCGTCGAGGGGCACGAAGCCCGCCATGCGGACGCCGTCCAGGGCATTGCGGGCCGAGCGATCCTCCGCCAGGTTGAGCAACGCCGCCTCCAACTCCTTCCAGCGCCGCTCATCCATCCGCTTGCCCACCGTGGCCACCACGGCGGCGGGCATGGGCGGCGACGCGCCGAGCACGGCGAGGGAGGAGGCGAAGGGCAAGGTGCCCAGGGCCGCCGCCTGCGAGCCGTCGAGCAGCGCGGCCACCTTCTCCCCGTCCGCCGCCCGGCGCAGGACCGAGAGCACGGCGCTGGTCGATTCGATCTGCGCCTGCGCGGGCAAGGAGGGGGCGGCGGCGCGCACGAAGCGCTTCGCGTACCCGGCGCTGGAGAAGACGGTGTAGCCCTGGAGCGAAGGGGGATGGTCCTTGCCCGTCACCAGGGTCCAGCGCTCCAGCAGATCCCCGCCTTGCGGCGCGGCGGCCAGCCGGGCGGCGAGGTGGAGGTCCTGCTCGTGGGCGAGGAAGAAGGGCAGCGGGGCGAGCAGCAGGGCCGCGTCCTTGCCGGCGAGGCGCTGCAGCCCCGCGGCCTCGCTCTCGTCGTAGACGGCGGCGATGGAGCCCACCGGCCAGTGGGCGGCCCGGGCGATGGCCGCGGCCAGGGTGTCCATCGCCGGTTGCGCCTCGGCCGTGCTGCCGGGATAGCCGGGGGCGCAGACCACCAGGGTGACAGCGGCGAGCGCGAGCATGCCGCCTTCTACGCGAAAAGCGCGCTACCCTGCCAGCGTGAAGGATCTTCCCGTTCGAATCCTCGCCCGCGTCGTCGCCCTGCGCCTCCCCATCCTTCTCGCCTATGCGGTCCTGGTGCCGCTGGCCGCGGTGCGGGCCAGCCGGATTCCCTCGGAGGGGACGCTGGAGCGGCTGATCTCGCCCAGCGATCCGGACTACGCCGCCACCCGGGCTTTCCAGAAGATCTTCCCCGACTCGCCTTCCGTGCTGCTGGTGTTCGAGTCCCCCGATCCCTGGGCGCAAGAGAGCCTGGAGCGCGTCGATGCCGCGGTGCGGGCGCTGCGACAGGTGCCGCACGTCAGCGCCTTCTCGGTGCTCGACGCCCTGCGCCGGGCCCGGCCCGGGGTCACGCCCGCGGAGATGAAGAGCCTGGCCACGGGGACGGC
Source organism: Myxococcales bacterium (assembly GCA_035498355.1). Taxonomy (GTDB): domain Bacteria; phylum Myxococcota; class Myxococcia; order Myxococcales; family 40CM-4-68-19; genus 40CM-4-68-19. The sequence continues at coordinate 9,066 of DATKAG010000333.1, forward strand.
GTTCTTCCGCAAGCAGGGGCTCCTGGGCGACGGCTTTCTCTCGGCGGTGGCGGACCTCGACGTGCACGGTCCGCAGGAGCGCGATGCCGCCCTCCGGGGCATCGACGCCGCCTTGGAAGGCTTGGGGCCGGTGCGGAAGGTAGGCGAGCCCTACGTGCAGTCGTGGATCGAGCAGCAGTCGGGGGCCGCCTCGGTGCGCTACTTCCCGGTGTTCGGCGCGCTGGTGGTGGCCACGGCGCTCTTTCTCTACCGGTCGTGGCGCACGCTGGTCGCCTTCATGCTCACGCTGGGGGCGGCGGTGGCGCTGGGCGTGGCCGCGGGTGGCCTGCTCGGCTTCACCTTCACCATCGTCTCCGTGCTGGTGCCGCTGACGGTGCTGGTCACCAGCCTGGCGACGCTGGTCTACCTGCATTCGCGCTTCATCGATCGGCCGCCGGAGGTGCCGGTGGGCGAGCACCAGCTTCTGGCCCTGCGCAACAAGGCGCTCCCGGTGACGGCTTCCACCTTCGCCGCGGTGCTGGGGTTCGCGGCGCTCTCGGTCTCCAAGGTGGTGCCCATCCGGGAGATGGGCCTGTGGACGGCGCTGGGCCTGGCCATCTCCTGGGTGGTGGCCTTCACCCTCTTCCCTGCCCTGCAGCTGGTCCTGCGCACGCCCACCGGCGTGGCGCGGGTGGCGGGCGGAGGGCTCTATGAGCGGCTGGTGGAGGCGCTGCCGGATTTCACCTTCCGCCACCGGCGCGCCCTGGTGGGCGCGGCGCTGCTGCTCTGCCTGGCGGGAGCGGTGGCGCTGTTCGGGCTGCCGGGGAGGCTTGCGCCCATGGCGGTGGGCACCGACACGCTCACCTACATCGACCCCTCGCTTCCCCTGCGGCGCGACCTGGTGTGGTTCCGCGACAACGTCGCCGACCTGAACGTGGCGCATGCCTGGATCCACCTGCCCCATGCGGATGCCACCGGCCCCGAAGTGCTGCGCGCGGTCGACCGGTTCCAGTCCGCTGTCGAGTCGACGCCGGGCGTGACCGCCGTAGTGGGGCCCACCACGTTCCTGCGGCTGCGGCGCTACTTTTCCGGGCAGGGCGAGAAGCTTCCCGACGATCCGGCCCGGTTCGCCCGCGGCGTGGCGGACCTCGAGCAACTGCTGCTCACCGAGCAGGGCCTGCGCGGGTACATCGACGTGGGCGGACTGCGCGACCTGAACCTGACGGTGCTCTTCAGGCAGGGGGATGCCGCGGGCTACGCCGCCCTCGCCGCGCGCCTGCAGGCGGACTGGGAGCGGCGGCCGCCGGCG
>DATKAG010000334.1:0-24217 GCA_035498355.1 Myxococcales bacterium
CGTACCAGCCCAGGCGGTAGAGCGTCCAGCTCGCGCTCGCGCCCGGCGTGTCGCTGCGCACCATCAGCCGGACGGTGTCGCCGGCGCGGGCGCTCACCCGGTCGGCGTACGCTTCCACCTGCGCTGCCCAGGGCCGGGAAAAGCCCCGGTTCCAGTTGGCATCGCCGGGGCGCTGGTTCTCGGCGGGGATGGGGTTGAGGTAGCCGGGCCGCGGCGGAGGCCAGCCCGGGTGGCTGTAGCCGCCGCCGGAGCCGTCATCCGGCCCGGCATCGGTCGGACCCCCGTCCAGGGGCGTGACCTGTCCGGAAGGCCCCCCATCCGGATCGTGATCGTGCGACGCGTCGAGAGGCGCCGCCTGTTGACAGGCGAACGCCAGCACCCCGACCAACCCGCCCCACCACCGCATGGCCGCAAGCTGGGCAGCGGGCAAGGCGCCGGCAAGCTGGCGAAATGCTTCAGCGAGGCAAGTGTTTACGGCCCGTCAGCGTGAGGTCCAGGATGGGCCATTCGTAGGCCCGCGCGTGCGAGCGCAAGCGGCGGTCGGGATTGACGACCGTGGGCCGCCCCACCACCGCCAGCATGGGGTAGTCGGAGAGCGAGTCGCTGTAAGCGTGCGAGAGGTCAAGGCGCAGGCCGTGCCTGATGCAGTACTCGCGGATGCGGTTGGCCTTGTTCGCCCCCTCGACGATGGGAGGGATCACCTTTCCGGTGGCGAAGCCCTCGACGAACTGCAGCGAGTTGGCGATGAGGTCGTCGGCCCCCAGGTACTGGGCGAGGGGCCGCATGGTGATGTCGATGGCCCCGGTGCAGAGGACGATCTTGCAGCCCGCCTTGCGGCACTCGGCGATGATGTCCAGCGCGCCCGGGTAGACGGCGGGCTTGAGCACCTTCTCGCAGAGGTCCTGGGCCAGCTCCACCAGCCGGTCCTCGGAGAGGCCGCGGTAGGCGCGGTAGAAGAGCTCGTTGAAGACCTTGCGGTTCACCCGCTCGGCCAAGGCGTAGACCGGGGCCATGGCCAGGCCGCGGAACAGCCGCTGGGCGGTGCCGAAGATCGTCCCCCGGTGGAAGACGTAGTAGGCGTAGGCGTCGACGACGTTGGTGGCGACCAGGGTGCCGTCGACGTCGAAGAAGGCCCCCCGATCGAACATCAATCCCTCCGCCTCCCCATGAAGCGGAGGAGGAAGAGGAAGAGGTTGATGAAGTCGAGGTAGAGGGCGAGCGCTCCCACCAGCGCGTGCCGCTCCTCGCCCTGCTCGCCCATGGCCCGCAGCCGCTGGGTGTCGTACGCCGTCAGGCCGGCGAAGATGAGCACGCCGGCGCAGGACACGACGAACTCCATGGCGTTGCTGCGCAGGAAGATGTTCACCACGCTGGCCAGGATCAGGCCGATGAGCCCGATGAAGAGGAAGCTGCGCCAGGCCTCCAGGTTGCGCTTGGTGACGGTGGCGTAGAGGGAGAGGCCGAAGAAGGCGCCGCCGGTGATGAAGAGGGTGGAGACGATGGAGGTGGCGGTGTAGACGAGCAGGTAGACGGAGAAGGTGACGCCGGAGAGGGCGCAGTAGGCGAGGAACATGCCCGCGGCGGCGGCCAGCGAGGTGCGCTGGATCATCGGGACGAAGAGGAACACCAGGAGCAGTTCCGCGATCCCCACCATCCAGAAGAGGCCGGTGACGCCCACCACCCGGCCGTCCTGGTAGTGGTAGAAGGCGGAGAGCAGGCCCGGGGTGCTCGTGACCGCGAAGGCGACGATGCCGGTGATCGCCAGGCCGAAGGCCATCCAGCGATAGACGGAGGCCATGAACTCCGCGGTGCGGGTCCCGGCGACAGGCGTTGTGGAAGACCAGGCGTCCATTGCGGATTCCTCCGTGGGAACCAGGGAACCTTAACCGTCAGGGGGCGGGTGCGCCACCGCCCAGCTCCTCCCAGAGGGCGACGATGCCCGCGCAGCGGGCCGTGAAGAGGGCGGCGAGGGCGGAAAAGCCCGTGAGCGAGAGGCCGCCGGCGAACCAGAGGCGGGAGAAGAGATCGAGGGCCTGCGAGCACTCGCGCGCGAGCCGGGACAGGGCGGCTTCTCCGGCCGGAGCGGCGGGGCAGAGCGCCTCCATCCAGGAAGGCGGCGCTCCCGCCCGCAGCGCCATCCAGCGCACCGGCTGCCAGGTGCCGAGGGCGCCGAGGAGCGCCTCCGGGTCGGAGGCGAGCGTTCCGTTGTCGGCCGCCCGGGCGAAGTCGCGCAGCGCCGAGGCCACGCGCAGCGACTGGGAGAGCCCGGCGTAGAAGGTGCGGAAGGCGGGAGCGGCGGCCGCCGCCGGGTTCTGCGTCAAGAGCCGCGCCAGCCATTCCTCCTGCGCGAAGGCGAAGGAATCGCCGCGTTCCTCCATCTCCCGCGACAGATCCGCGGCGCGGCCGGGCGGCAATTCCCCGGCCTGCGGATCCTCGGGCAAGAGAAGCGCGGAGGAGGCGCAGGCGAGCCCCACCAGCCGGAGCAGCGAGGCATGGGTAGCCACGGCCGTTGCCGGCGTCGCGCCCCCTGCCAGCTCCCGGCTCTGCTCCAGCAGGCGCCGGGCTCCCGCGTGCGCCCGGCGCTTCAGCTCCCCGCGCTGCTGGCTGCGCTCCGGCCGCGCCCCGAGCCCGTCCAGGACCGGCGGGCCCGGAGGAAGGGGCGGCCGGGGACCCAGCCCGCGGGTCAGCACCACGTCGAATCCCGGGGCGCCGTCCCAGGCGTAGACGTCCGCCTGCTGGGCCAGCGACTCCAGCTCGAACAGCGCCGGCTCCGCGGGATCGTGGCGGGTGAGGGGCAGGGCCGCCGCCACCGTGTCGAGGATCAATTCCGCGAGCTGCCGGGCGGTGGCCTCGCGCTCGGCGAAGTCCGGGCGCAGCGCTCCGAGCAGCGCCCGGGCCAGGTTCTCCTCGGGGGCGGCCGCGCTCACGAGGCGATGAGCCTCCCCGCGGCGTACGTCGCCGCGGCCGCGAGGGCGCCGATCAGCACCGTCTCCAGCCCGCTGCGCAGCCAGTGGCGGCCGGTCATCCGCGTCTTCGCCGAGCCGGCGGCGAAGAGGGCCGCGAGGGTGCAGCCGATGGAGAGGGCGAAGGCGGCGGGCACCGGGATGGGCAGGGCATAGGGGATGACGGGGAAGGCCGCGCCCAGGGCGTAGGAGAGCGCGACCACCAGCCCGGAGCGGAGGGGCGCGCCCATGGGCACCGCGCTCAGCCCCAGCTCCTCGGTCATCATCGTATCCACCCAGAAGATGGGATCGGCGGTGACGTGCTGGACCATCTGCTCCAGCGCCTGCCCGCGGAAGCCCTTGCGGGCGAAGATGGTGCGCACCTCCTTGCGCTCCTCCTCGGGAAACTCGCGGATCTCGCGCTCCTCCCGCTCCCGCTCGCTGAGGACGAACTCCCGCTCGCTCTTCAACGCCAGGAAAGCCCCCAGGCCCATGGCGATGGTGCCCCCGATCAGCTCGGCCAGGCCGGCGAGGAGCACGATGCGGGTGGAGGCGGAGGCGCCGTGCACTCCCGAGACCACCGCGAAGGCCGCCACCAGCCCGTCGTTGGCGCCGAACACCAGGTCGCGCAGGAAGCGGCCGCCGGGGATGTGCGCCGCCTCGGTGTGCGTGGCCCCGTCTTCCCGGGTGCGGATGAAGTGCTTGGGCAGCCGCATGTGCGCAGCGCGACGACTTGCCACGTCCGGGGGGGAGTGACAACAGGTCGCGGTCCCACTATCCTAGCGGGCAGTGTTGAGAATGATTCTCAGTTTCAGTCTCGCCGCGGCCCTGGGCTGGCCGGCGCGGGCCCAGCCGGGCGCGGCCCAGTCCCTGCGGCGGGCGGTCGCCCTGCTCGACTACGTGGCCGGCGACTACGCCCGGGCGGTAGGCGATCGCGGCGAGCTGCTCTCCGGGACGGAGCACGCCGAGCAGGTGGGCTTCGTGGAGGAGGCAGCGAGGGAGCTGCGCGCCGACGCGGGGGCCTCCGGGGAGGATCTGGCGCGGCGGCTCGATCAGCTCCGGGAGCGGGTGGCGGCTCGCGCGCCCCCGCCGGAGGTGGCGCAGGCCGCGCGCTCGGTGCGGGACGAGATCGTGCAGCGCTTCCAGGTGGTCCTGCTCCCCGGGCGCGCGCCCGACCCGGCCCGGGGTGCGCAGGTCTATGCCCAGGCCTGCGCCGCCTGCCACGGCGCCGACGGGCACCCCAACCTCGCGCTGGGGCTGGACACCAAGCCGCCCGACTTCCAGACCGAGTCCGGGCCGCTGAGCGCGCAGCGCATCTTCAACGCCGGGACCTACGGCGTTCCCCGCACCGCCATGCCGGCGTTCGACACCGGGTTGAGCGACGAGCAGCGCTGGGACGTGGCCTTCTACGTGCTCTCCCTGGCCGCGCCGGGGGACGGGCAGCGCGGGCTCTCGCTGGCGCGCGCCGCGCTCCTGCCCACCCGCTACCGCGAGCTGGCCACCCTCTCCAACGACGACCTGCGCGCCCGCCTGTCGGCCGCGGGCCTCGGCCCCAAGGAGCAGGCCGAGGCGCTGGCGGCGCTGCGCCGCGGCCCCTTCGCCGAGGATGCGCAGGCCAGCCCGGAAGGCCTGGCCCGCGCCCGCGGCGCGGTGCGCGACGCCTTGGCCCGCTTCCGCGGCGGCGACACGGAGGGCGCGCGTCGCGAGCTGGTCTCCGCCTATCTCGACCACTTCGAGTCGCACGAGGCGGGGCTGCGGGCCCGCGATCCGCAGCTGGTGCAGGACATCGAGTTCTCCTTCCTCGCCCTGCGCGCGGCCTTCGAGGGGAAGGACGGCGCGCCCGACGCGCAGGCCGCCCGGCTGGACGCGCTGCTGGAAAGGGCCGACGCGCGCCAGCCGGGAGGGGCCCTGGTGGCCTTCCTGGCGGCGCTGGTCATCATCCTGCGCGAAGGGGTGGAGGCGGCCCTCCTGGTGGCGGCCATGCTCGCGCTCTTGCGCAAGGGAGGGCGGGAGCAGGACGCGCACGCGGTGCACGCCGGGTGGATCGTGGCGCTGCTGGCGGGTGGCGTCACCTGGTGGGTTTCGGGCGCCCTGCTGGTCCGCCTCTCCGGAGCGCACCGGGAGATGGCGGAAGGGGTGCTGCAGATCGTCACCGCCGGCCTCCTCCTCTACGCCAGCCACTGGCTGCTGGCCTCGCTCTCTGCCCGCCGGCTGGTCTCCTTCCTCTCGGAGAAGACGCGGGCGGCGGGGAGCGCGGCGGTGATCTTCGGCCTCACCTTCGCCGCCGCCTACCGGGAGATGTTCGAGGCTGTGCTCTTCTTCCGCGGGCTGCTTCTGGAGGACCCGGGCGCCGGGGCAGTGGTGGCGGCCGGGGCGGGCACGGGGCTCTGCGCGCTGGTCCTGCTCGTAGCCCTCTTCCAGAGGGTGGGCCGCAAGCTGAAGCCTCGCCCGCTGCTGGTTTCGTGTGGCGTGCTCCTCTGCGGGCTCGCCGTCCTGATGGTGGGCCACGGCGTCCGCTCGCTGCAGATCGTCGGCGCCCTCCCCCTGACCGTCTGGGGCGCCTTCCAGGTGCCGGCGCTGGGCCTCTACGCCACCCGCGAGGGCCTCTGCGCCCAGGCCTTCGTCCTGTTGGCCCTGCTCGCTTCCGCCCTCTGGACCATGCTCCGCCGCCACCGCGACGACGACGATCCCGCCGGCCGGCGGGCCGCCACCTCCGCGCCCGCCTGAAAAAAACCCGGGGACACAATACGGGTTTCCCCCCGGAACCCGTATTGTGTCCCCGGTTTTGCTACTGAGCCTTGGCGGCGCGCTGGGACCGGCCGGGCGGGGCCGGCTCGACGACGCCGTCCTCGCCGCAGCAGTACGCGGGGTGCGGGCCTTCCCAGGCCTGGTCCCAGAGCTCCCCGGTATCGACCAGGAGGCGGGCCACGGCCTGGCGGCCGACGGCGTCGGCGCGGTCGAACCGCACCCCCATCTGGCCGTCCTTCACCCAGATCACCTCCGCGTAGGAGAGATCGTGGAAGGTGAGCCGGTCGGAGGAGAGCAGGCGCAGCTCCAGGTGGTCGCCCGCGGAGAACCCGCTGATGCCCGAGAGGCGGGCGCCGCCGGAGCTGAGGTCGAGCATCCGCCCGGAGGCGGTCTTGCCATCCGAGCGCGCCTCCACCGGCGCGTCGCAGCCCAGGCGCACGCTGCGGCGGATGGCCTCGGTGGGAGTGAGCTCGCGCAGCGGCCGGGTATCGGCCAGCTGCAGCCAGGTGCCGGCGCCGTCCACGGTGCCCGTCACCCGGCCGTGCAGCATGCGCGTCACCTCGCTCTCCTCGAAGGTGAAGGCGACGCAGACGGACGCCTCGGGCAAGAAGCGCAGCTTCTCGTCCCGGACGAAGAGCAGCGAGCGCCCCTCCACCTCGTGGACGTGGGCGCGAGCCTGCTGGAGGTTGCGGAACCGGAAGCGCAGTCGAGTGCCGCTTTCAGCGATCAAGGGTCCCTCCCCTGCCGACGAACAGTACCGAACCAGAAGGACGTGTAAAAAAACAAGGTCAGTGTGTGTGGCGGCCGCCCACCCCGGTCAGACGGCGAGCAGCGCCGCGCGGGCCGGCAGTCCGGATACCGCCCTGATCGCGGCGCAGTAGAGGCGAAGCTGGGCGGCATGGCGCGGCTGGGTGCCGGGCTGCGCGTCTGTCTTGAAATCGACCACAGTCCATCCCGAGGCGTCGCGGAAGGCCAGGTCGACCACCCCTTCCAGCAGCGTGCCGTCCTCCAGCCGGTGGACCAGCGGCTCCTCCCTCCGGCACTCCGCGGCCGCGGCGGCGCGCCGGAGCAAGGGGTGCCCGAGTGCGGCGAGAGCCGCCTTCGCGGCGGCGGCCACCTCCTCGTCGCCGGCCCCCAGCATGCGCCCCTGGGCGCGCGCTGCCCGCTCCACCTCGGCCGCGCCCGCCCCCAGGTCCACCGCGGAGAGCACGGCGTGGACCAGGGTCCCGAACCGCCGTCCGCGGGGCCGGTCGAAGTCGCGCATCTCCACCGTCTCCAGCTCCACCGTCTCGGGGCCCTGCAGGGCCCCGGGGTCGAGCTGCGATCGCCCGGTGGCCGTGTCCACGCGCAAGGAAGGGCGCGCGCCTGTCGCGGCGGCGGCGGCGCGTCGCTCCTGCCACTGCGCGTGCGCCTGGGAAGCCGGCCCGGCGGCCCCCTCGGGGACGAGCAGGAGGTCGCGCTCCCGCAGCCAGTTCTCCGTCTCCCGTCCCAGCTCGAGCGCATGAGGATCCCACCACACCACCTGGTGCGCTCCCGCCTGCGGCGCGTGCGCTCCGGGGCTGACGGCCAGGGCGGTGAAGAGCCCGTCGGGCCGGTCCAGCACAGCCTCCTTCCCGAACGGCGGACAGCCCGGCGCCGCCGAGGGGGGACCGCGCAAGAGCGGCGCCGGGTAGACGGCGGGATTGAGCGGCTCGAGCCAGCTCTCCGGCTCCTGGTCGGCCAGCGCCGGCACCACCAGGAGGTCGCGCGCCCGGGTAGCCGCGACGTAGGCCACCCGCACCACCTCCTCGCGATCGCGCTGCAAGAGCCCCTGCGCGTCGTCGAGAAGCTCGGCCGGCGCGCAGCCGGCCAGCGGCATGGCCCAGACGCTCCGCTCCGGATCCACCAGCCGCGAGGGCTTCTGCGGGGCGCTGGGAGCGCAGGGGTCGCAGAGCACGACCACGGGGAACTCCAGCCCCTTGGCCTTGTGCACGCTCATGATCCGCACCCCCTCCGTCCCCTCCTCCAGCACCGGCGCCTCCGCCGCCTCACCGCGCTCCGCGTCCTCCTCCAGCCGCTCGACGAAGGCGCGGAAGCTGCTCGCCCCCGCAGCCTCGAAGCGGCGGGCCAGCTCCAGCACCCGCAGGACGTTGCCCAGCGCCTGCTCCCCGGCGCCCCAGAGCGCGATCCCCGCGTGCGCGCGGGTCCTGTCCAGCAGCCGGGAGAGCGTCCCGGCGATGGGGCGGCGGTTGCGCCGCAGGTGCAGGTCGCCGATCAGCGCCAGGGAGTCGAACACCACCTCCGTCCCCGGCTCCACCGCTTCCGGGCGCTTGCGCAGCGGGTGCAGCCGCCCGTGGCGCTCGCGGAAGAGGATCAGCGCGTCGTCGGGCACCGCCAGCAGCGGCCCGCGCAAGGCGGCGAACACCGCCAGCTCGTCGTCGGGCCACTCGATGGCGCTGGCCAGGGCGCGCATGGCCTGCACCTCCTCGCGCGCGTGATAGGAGCGGCCGCCCACCAGAACGTGGGGAATGCCCCGCGCCTCCAGCGCCCGCGCGTAGGGGCGGGTGAGGTCGCCCCCGTAGTTGCGCATGCGCTTGAAGAGGAGGCAGACGTGGCGCGCCTCCACCGGCACGGGCTCCGCCCGGTCGCGCTCGCCCACCTTCCATCCGCTCTTCAGAAGGAGCCAGTCGACCCAGGCCGCCACCGCGTCGGGGTACGACTCCTCGATGCGCTCCTTCGTCACCTTGCCCCGCTCTCCGTAGATCCTGGGCGCCGGCAGCGCGATCACCGCGGGCTGGCCCTCGACCCGGGGACGGTAAGGGTCGAGCGCCACGTAGTCCGCCTGGGTGCCGCCCCGCATCCGGGGGGCGAACCCGGCGTTCACCGCCTGCTGGATGGCCGGCACCGAGCGGAAGCTGGTGGTGAGGTGCACCAGCTCCGCGCCGCCCGCCAGGAGCAGCTTCTTCACGTCCTCGTAGAGGGCGATGTCGGCCCGGCGGAAGCGGTAGATGGACTGCTTGGGGTCGCCCACCACGAACAGCTTCCCGGGCGCCGGCCGGCAGCTCCGCCAGCGCGACTGCGCGGGATCGGCCGAGGCGATGAGCAGGAGGATCTCCGCCTGCAGCGGGTCGGTGTCCTGGAACTCGTCCACCAGCACGTGGGTGAAGCGCCGGGAGAGCGAGGCCCGCACCGAGGCGTCGTCGCGGACCAGGTCGCGGGCGCGCAGCAGCAGGTCGAGGAAGTCGAGCGCGCCGGCGCTCCGCTTCAGCCGCTCGTACATCTCGCAGAGCGGCCGCAGCTCCTCGCGCAGCAGGGCGGCGAGGTCGGCGTCGCAGCGATCGAGGAAGGCCTGCAGCTCGGCCTTGACCGCCTCCTTCCGGGCCAGCACGGCGCTCCTCTCCAGGTCCTTGGAAAACCACTTGCCCGATCCTCGCCAGTGCCACAGCCGCCGCCGCTTCAGGTCCTGCAGCTCGGCCTCCAGGCCATCGTCGTCGCGGGAACGCAGTCCCTCGCGCCGGCGCAATTCCGCGACCCAGCGGGAGACTTCCGCCAGGGATTGGGCCGCCCAGTCGTCGGGCCGCTGCGCCTTGGCCGCCAGAGCGCCCAGCTCCTCGAGCCGGACCACCATCTGTTCCAGTCCCGCGGCGCGGTCCAGGGGGTCCCGCCGCCAGGGGCCGGTGAAGTCGCGGTGCTCGGCCAGGTCCCAGCCCGCCTGGCGCAGGAGCTCGCGCGGCGGGTCGTCGCCCGGCTTCACCTTGCGGCGCAAGAGCCGCCGCACGCCCTCGGGCGGGGCGGCGATCACGCTCTGGAACCAGGCGTCGAACGCCTGGCCGAAGAGGTGATCCTGCTCCTCTCCCGCCCGGACCTCGAACACCGGGTCCACCCGCGCTTCCACCGGCCGTTCCCGGAGCAGGTCGGCGCAGAAGGAGTGGATGGTGCCGATGGGCGCCGCCTCCAGCCGCTCGAGGGCGGCGGTGAGGCGGTCGCGCTCGGCGACCGGGGCTCCCTCGCGCGCGCCTTCCAGCTCGGAGCGGAGGCGCAGCTTCATCTCCCCGGCGGCGAGGTCGGTGAAGGTGACGGAGAGGATGCGGTCCAGCGTGGTGCGGCCGCTGCGCAGGAGGCCCACGATCCGGGCCACCAGCTCGGTGGTCTTTCCGGTGCCGGCGGCGGCCTCGACGACCAGGGTGGCCTCGAGGTCGTTGCGGATGCGCTCCCGCGCCCCGGCGTCGGCGAGGAGGGCGGTCACGGCATCTTCCTCAGGCGCTCCAGGGGGACGAGCTTGTCCTTGGGCTTGCGCTGCGTGCGCTGCCATTCGGAGGGCCCGCACACCTCCAGGTAGTCGCAACGCTCGCACTCCCGGGCGTCCCTGGGCGCCGCGGGCAAGAAGCCCTGGGCCACGGCCTCGCCCAGGGTCTTCGCCAGCTCCTGCACGCTGCCCCGGGCCTGCGCGTCCAGGGCCACCGGCACCGAGGTGTAGTCGCCCCCGTGGGTGCAGTAGTAGAGGCGGCCGCCTTCCACCTTGCTGCCCGGGAACAGCTTCTCCAGGGCCAGCGCGTAGAGCGCGGGCTGCAGGGTGCCCCCGCCCCCGATCACCGTCCCCGGCTCCACCCAGGCCCGGCCCGTCTTGTGGTCGGTGGCCCGGAGCGAGCCGTCCGCGGCCTGTTCCACCAGGTCGATGGAGCCGCGCAGGCGGAGGCCCTCGTCGAGCGTCACCGGCTCCTTCGAGCTGTGCGGGTCGCGCTGCGACATCTCCGGCAGCCCGAAGGAGAGCTCGAAGCGCCAGGGGGTCCAGGAAGGGTCCTCGGCCAGGCGCCGCAGCCATTCGCGCAAGTCGATCTTCACCCCCGCGATGCAGTCGTTCCACACCCGCTCGATGGCCGGGGCCAATTCGTCCTGCCAGCGGCCGGCGACGCGGTCCACCACCTCCTCCAGGCGGCGCTGCGCCTTGGCCAGGTCGCGAACCGGCAGCTCGCCCGCCGCGGACAGCCCGGACAGCAGCTCGTACTGCGCCTCGTGGATCAAGGAGCCGCGGGAGAGCGGATCGATCTCGTCGATGGCCTCCGGCACCTCGCGCGGCGCCAGCCGGTGGATGGCCTGGAGCACCAGCTTGTAGGGGCAGGCGGCGTAGTTCTGCAGCGCGGTGGGCGACCAGGAGCGCGCCGCGGGCTGGTGCGCCTGCAGCGCCTCGAGCGCCGCCTTGCCGGGCTCCACCACCCCGTCGGCAGATGTCCAGCGCCTCAGCGAACGCCGGGCCCGCGCCCGGACCGCGCGGCCCAGCCAGGGGTTGGCGGTGAGGAGATAGGCGGCCGTCCCCCGGCTGCGCGCGGGATCGCGCAGCGCCCGGGCGAGCAGCGCCAGGTCGTGTTCCGCCTCGTCGATGGCGTCCCTGGCCTCCGGCGGCGCCGGCCACCCCGCGCGCGCCTGGGAGGCCTGCTCGGCCCGGCGGGAGAGCGCGCCGAACCCCGGCAAGGTCCCTTCCGCCGCCCGCATCACCTCCAGGCCGTAGAAGGAAGGCACCCGGGCCCGGCCCTGGGAGAGATCGATCCGCGGCCAGGAGAGGATCAGCCGCGCGCTGGCGGCCCCCGCGGCGAGGCGCAGGCCCAGGCGCTCGGCGGCGATGCGCCCGGCGGAGGTTTCCAGCCCGCTGAGGTCGGCCCGGGCGTCGTCGCGCAAGAGCGGGTCCTCGATCACCTTCTGGGGGAACAGCTTCTCCGCCAGGCCGGGAACGAGCACCACCTGGAAGGCGAGCCCGCGGGCGGCGTGCACCGGCGCCACGTAGACCTTCCCGTAGCGGCGGCCGGAGGCCGGGACGGAGAGCTCGGTCAGGCGCCGCCCCAGGACCAGGCGCACCTCGGCGAGCGAGACCGGCCCCACCGGCCCCATGGGCGCCAGCTCGGCGAGCAGCGAGAGGACGCGCCCCGGCTCGCGCAGCGCTCGGGAGGCGAGGGCGGTGAGGGGATCGAGCCAGGCGGCCCAGGTGGCGCTCTTGGGCAGTGCCGCCAGCGTGTCGAGCAGCGGAAGGGCGAACTCGCGCAGCGCGCCCAGCTCGTCGAGCTGGCGGCGGATGCGCTGGGCCTTGGCCTCGTCCTCGGCGAAGGCCTGCAGCTCCACCCGGAACCTGGCGTCCAGCCCCTGCAGCCGGCGCTCCCAGCGATCGCGCCCGCCGATCACCGCCGCCTCCATGAGGAACTGCTCCCAGTGACGGGGCGCCCGCAGGCTGCCGGCCACCACCGGGGCCTCCACGTCGTCGGGGCGCGCCGGGTCGGCGGGCGCAGGCGACTCGGCCCCCGCGCGCGCGGTCAGCTCCTCGTCGGGCGGGACCCAGCGGTCCCCGGGCGGGGGCGGCGGGGGAGGGGCGCCAAGGACCGCTTCCGGGACCTCGCCGAGGCTGAGGTACTCGGCGAACCGCCGGGCGGAGAGCCCCTCGCCGGCGCAGGCGAGCAGGGCGAGGAAGGCCCGCCCCGCGGGGTCCGGCCGGAGGGTGGCGCTGGCGAAGTGGGCGGGAATGCCGGCGCGCGCGAACGCCTCTTCCAGCAGCGGCCGGTACTGCGCCGGGGAGCGGAGCAGCACCGCCATGCGGTCGAAGGGGACGCCCCCCTGCGCCTCGCGGAGGATGCGGCGGGCGATCTCCACGCACTCCCGGCTCTCGCCCGGAGCGGAGAGGAGGACCACGTCGTCGCCCAGCTCCGCGGCGGGGGCCGCGCCCTCGATGAACAACCTCTGCTGGACGCGGGCGAGCGAAGTGTCCGCCCTCTCCTCCGCTGCCCCGGGCGGGACGCCGAGCGCGCGCGCCATCGGCGCCGCATCGGCCGCGGGGGCCACCGCGAACACGGGCCCCGAGAGGCGGGCCAGCAGGCGCTCTTCCACCGGCGCCTTCAGCGGGACGTCGACGAGCAGCGCGGGGAGCGCGAGCAGGGGCGACTGCGCCTCCAGCGCCAGCCGGAAGACCTCGGCCCGGTCGGCCAGCCGGGCCCGGCGCAGTTCCGCCTCGTAGGCGTCGAGAACGCGTCCCAGGTCGCCCGCCGGCCGGGCCCCCGCGAGGCGCAACTCCTGCACCGTGCGGGAGAGCGCGCGGGGCAGGCCGGGCTCCTGGCCGATGGGCTCGAAGCGGCCCAGGCTGCCCTTCAGCTCCTGGATCACACGCGCGCACACCGCCTCCATCCCCAGCGGGGAGAGGGGGGAGAGGCCGCGCTCGGCCAGGGCTTCCGCGGCGACCACCGCGGCGAGGCGCGCGAGGGTGAACCGCTGCCAGCCGAAGGCCGCCCCGCAGGCCAGGGCCGCCTCGCGCACCAGGTCGGCCGCGGCGTCGGGGCTGGCCCCCACCACCAGGACCCGGGCCTGCGGGCCCTGGGCGCACAACCACTGCCGGGCGGCGTCGAGGCGCGCCCGGACGGCTGCGGATGTCAGCAGGGACCTCACATCGCACAGCCTACTCCAAGGGTCCGACATTGCCGGTCACACTTTCCATTTGCGACACTCGGAGGATGATCTTGTTCCCGGTGCGGGTGGAGGATGCCGAGGTCGACCGCATCCCCGCGATCTCCATCGGCATCGCCGGCCTCTGCGCCCTGGTCTTCCTCTTCACCTGGGTGCTGCCCAAGAACCCGGACGGGATGCGCACCGAGACCTTCCGGGAGATCGTCCAGTACTACCGCGAGCACCCTTACCTGACGATGCCGGACCAGTTCCTCGACGACTACCTCTCCGAGCGCGCCCGCTCCGCGTTCGAGGCGCTGCACCGGGATCCGCCGGCCAGGCTCGACGGGCTCACCCGCGACATGGAGCAGCGCCATCTCGACTCGCTGGTGGAGGACTTCCAGGCGGAGGCCGAGGCGTCGGCGCTGCGCCGCTTCGGCCTGGTGCCCGCGCGTGGCCTCTTCCAGACCGGCTGGCTGACGCACATGTTCCTGCACTTCGGGTGGCTGCACATCCTGGGAAACCTCTTCTTCTTCTACCTGGTGGGGCCGCTGCTGGAGGACATCTGGGGGCGGCGCTTCTTCGCCGGCTTCTACCTGGTGGGGGGGCTGTTCGCGGCGCTGGCCCACTTCGCCATGGACCCACACTCGAAGATCGTCATGGCCGGCGCTTCCGGGGCCATCGCCGCCTGCATGGGCGCGTTCAGCTACCGCTGCGCCAGCCGCCGCATCCGCATGGCCTACTGGGTGGGCTGGTTCTGGCGGGGCACGTTCCTCATGCCGGCCTGGCTGTGGGGCGGCTTCTGGTTCGCGGCCGAGGTGTTCAGCCTGGTGACCCAGTCCAGCCAGGGCGTGGCGGTGATGGCGCACGTGGGCGGATTCCTCTTCGGCTGCGGGGCCGCGTTCGCCCTGCAGAAGAGCGGCTACGAGGCGAAGAAGCTGGCGCCGGCGGTGCAGGGCGTCACCACCTGGAAGCAGCACCCGGGCATCGACGCCGCGCGCGAGGCGCTGGAGAAGGGGGACACGCCGGCGGCGATCGCGGCCTACAAGAGCGTGCTGCAGGAGCAGCCTCTCGACCGCGAGGCGGGCGTGGCCCTGGCCCGGCTGGAGCAGGATCCGGCCGCCGCGCTGCCGCTCCTGCAGAACCTCGCCACCCGCGGCGACTTCACCCAGGCCTGGCAGGTGGCGCTGGAGATGGGGACGGCGTTCGATCCCGACCGGCTGCCCGACAAGCTCGCCTGGCAGCTCGCCGGGTCGAGCGACCCCGGTCCCGATGCCGGCGACCTGCCCGCGCGGCTGGACGCCGCCATCGGCCGCCGGCAGGGCCCGCTGGCGGCGAAGGCGCTCTTGCGCGCCGCCCGGCGCTGTTCCGCCGCGGGGCGGGCGGACGAGGCGCACGCCCATCTCGCCCTGGCCCGCGCCCTTCCCAACCTCGCCCCGGAGATGCTGGAGCAGATCGAGGCGGCGGGGCGAGCGCCGGGCGACCCCGCCCCCGCGCGGCCTCCCCGGCCCCTCCCTCCGCCGCCACCGCCGCGGGCTGCCGCACCGGTGCCGAGCGCCCCTGCGGGGTTCGACCCGCCGCCAGAACCGGCACCGGCTCCCCCGGTCAGTGTGGCTCCGCCGCCTGCGCCGCCGCCGAAACCAACGGTTCCGGCGCATCCTCCGGTCGCCGCGCCGCCGCCGCACCCTCCGGTGGCCGCGGCGCCGGCGCGATCGGCCGCGGCGAGGGCGGTCCGGGTCATCGCCTGCCGGCTGGTGCGGCTGGCCGAGGACGCGCTCCACGTGGAGCTGGAGCCGGGCAAGACCCGCCGGGTGGAGTTCAACCGCCTGGTGGGGGTGAAGGCGGGAGTGGTGGCCAACGCGCAGGGCGCGTCGATCCTCACCGACTTCGTGCTCAGCTGGGGCGACGGGACATCGGGTCCTTCGGCCATCCGCATTCCCGGGGCGGAGCTCTCGCTTGCCTCCATCTACCCCGGTGTCCCCATGAAAGACGCTTACGCGAAGCTGCTCGCCCACGTCCTCCCCCGTGTCCTCAAGGAACCCCAGCCCGAGCGGGAGAAGCTGGCCAAGGGCGACTACCCGCGCTTCCCCACCGTGGCCGCGCTGAACGCCGCTTTCTACGGCGTCTGACCGCGGCGGTCATTCTGCCGCATTCCCACCGCGCCCGCTGACGCCGGGCTAGACTGCCCCATTTTGATGGGTGAGCGGCTTCGCATACCGGCGCTGGGCGACGGGTTCGAGCTCGGGGCGGAGCTGTTCCTGCCCCAGGGGCCGCCCTGCGGGGCGGTGCTGATCGCCGGGGCGATGGCCGTGCGCGCGAAGTTCTATGCGCCCTTCGCCGCCTACCTGGCGGAGCAGGGGCTGGCGGCGCTCATCTTCGACTACCGCGGCATCGGCGAGTCGCGGCCGCCCGGCCGGCTGCGCGAGTTCGAGGCGGCATTCCACGAGTGGGGAGAGCGCGACCTGGCGGGCAGCCTGGCCTGGCTGGGCCGGCGCTTTTCCGGCCTGCCCCTGCTCTTCGTCGGCCACAGCGCGGGCGCGCAGCTCATGGGGCTCGCCCCCGAGCCGCCGCTGCGCGCGGCGCTCTTCGCCGCCGCCGGGACGGCGTACTGGAAGGGCTACCGGGGGCTGCCGAAGCTGATCATGATCGCCCTCTGGTACGCGCTCTTTCCCGCGGCGCTGGCGGTCGCCGGCTATCTGCCGATGAGCCGGGTGGGCCAGGGGGACGACGTTCCCGGAGGCGTCGCTCGCGAGTGGGCCCGCTGGGGCAAGGACCGGCGCTACGTCTACAGCTACGCGGAGACCCGCGGCGGGCTGGGCTACACGCGCTTCGCCCGGCCCCTGCTGGTCCTCTCCATCGAGGACGACGCGTACGCGCCGCCCACTTCCACGGCTCACCTGCTCTCGCTCTACACGCAGGCGCGGCCGCAGGTGCGCAGCATCGATCCGGGGACCAGGCCCATCGGCCACTTCGGTTTCTTCCGCCGCGCGGATCTCTGGGCGGAGCCCGTCCGCTGGCTGCTCGAGCAGGCCGGGTGTCGGTGAACGGACAGGCGGGGGCGGGAACGGTCGCGGAACCGGCGGGGCGACATCGAGCATCCACCGCCAGGAGGCCAGGGAATGTCGGAACAGCAGCCGGAGGCGCGCGGGCGGGGCAACCGGGGAAACGGCGGCAACGGGGGCGCCGTGCCTGAGCCCGGCCTGGACGAGCCTGCCGCCCTGGCGAAGAAGCGGCGCACCAGGCTGCGGATCGGGATCGGCGCGGCCCTGCTCGCCGTCGCCGCCTTCCTCTGGTGGCTGCACGCGCGCAAGTTCGAGGATACCGACGACGCCCAGGTGGACGGGTACATCACCGCGGTCGCCTCCCGGGTGCCCGGCACGGTGGTGAAGGTGCTGGTGGAGGACAACCAGGCGGTGAAGGCCGGCGACGTGCTGGTGGAGCTGGACACGGCCGACCTGGACGTGGCCCTGGCCGCCGCGAAGGCGGCGGTGGCCCAGGCGCAGGCGGCGGTGGCCCAGGAGCAGCCCAACGTCTCCATCACCGCCAGCTCCAACCGGGCCACGCTGCAGAGCTCCGAGGACGAGGTGGCGAACGCCGAGGCCGACCTGGAGGCCGCGCGCCGCGACCTCGACCAGGCCCTGGCCACCAACCGCTTCGCCCAGCAGCAGAAGGAGCGCGCCGCCCAGCTCCTCGCCACCCATACCGTGCCGCAGGCGGAGTTCGACCAGCGCTCCAGCGCCGCCGACGTGGCCCTGGCGGCGGTGGCTTCCGCGCGCAAGCGCGTGGACCAGCGGCAGGCGCGGCTGCAGACCGCGCAGGCCCGGCTGGTGGAGGCGAAGGCCAACGCTCCCCGGCAGCTGGTGGTGCGGGAGGCAGGGCTCTCCGTCCGGCAGGCGAATCTGGAGTTGGCCCAGGCGCAGCTCCGGCAGGCCCAGCTCAACCTCGATTATGCCAGGGTGGTGGCCCCGGTCGCCGGGATCGTGGGCAAGCGCTCGGTGAACGTGGGCGACCGCATCCAGCCCGGGCAGCAGCTCATGTCCCTCACCCAGAACGGCGAGCTGTGGGTGACGGCCAACTTCCGGGAGACGCAGATCGAGCACATGCGGGCGGGGCAGCGGGCCAGCGTGCACGTGGACGCCATCGACCGCGACTACCAGGGCAGCGTGGAGAGCTTCGCCGGCGCCACCGGCTCGCGCTACAGCCTGCTCCCGCCGGAGAACGCCAGCGGCAACTACGTCAAGGTGGTGCAGCGCATCCCCGTGCGCATCCGGCTGGACGCCGGGCAGCCGGAGATGGACCGCCTGCGCCCCGGCATGTCCGCCGAGCCCAAGGTGCGGGTGCGATGAGCGAAGGGCCCCGGGAGATCAGCGCCGAGGAGTCGCTGCGCATCACCCACGAGCGCGGCTGGACCGGCGGGCACAACCCCTGGACGGTGGCCCTGGTGGTGACCATGGCCACGTTCATGGAGGTGCTGGACACCGCCATCGCCAACGTCTCCCTGCCACACATCGCCGGCAACCTCTCCGCAAGCATCGACGAGTCCACCTGGGTGCTCACCAGCTACCTGGTGTCCAACGCGGTGGTGCTGCCCATCAGCGGCTGGGTCGCCACCCGGGTGGGCCGCAAGCGCTTCTACATCACTTGCGTGCTGCTCTTCACCGCCAGCTCGTTTCTCTGCGGGCTGGCGCCCAACCTGGGGCTCCTGGTCTTCTTCCGCGTGCTCCAGGGGATCGGCGGCGGGGGTCTGGCCCCTTCCGAGCAGGCGATCCTCGCCGACACCTTCCCGCCGGCGAAGCGGGGGATGGCGTTCGCCGTCTACGGGATGGCGGTGGTGCTGGCGCCGGCCATCGGGCCCACGCTGGGCGGGTTCATCACCGACCACCTCACCTGGCGCTGGGTGTTCTTCATCAACGTGCCGGTGGGCATCGCCTCGGTGCTGCTCTCCTCCCGCATCCTGGTGGACCCGCCCCACCTGGTGGAGGCGAAGAAGAAGGTGGGGCCCATCGACGGGCTGGGGCTGGGGCTCATCGCCGTGGGCCTGGGGGCGATGGAGTACGTGCTCGACAAGGGGCAGGAGGACGACTGGTTCCACTCCCACGCCATCGTCGCCTTCAGCGCGGTGGCCGCGGTGTCGCTGGTGACGTTCGTGATCTGGGAGTGGCGGCAGGAGCACCCGGTGGTGGAGGTGCGCCTCTTCCGCGACCGCAACTTCGCGGCGTCCAACCTGATGATGCTGGTGCTGGGGATGGCCCTCTACGGCACCACCGTTCTGCTCCCCCAGTACGTGCAGGTGTGGATGGGCTACTCGGCGCAGGACGCGGGCATGGTCCTCTCCCCCGGCGGGTTCGCGGTGATCCTCATCCTTCCCTTCGTGGGCAAGCTGGTGTCGAAGGTGGATGCCCGCTACCTGATCGCCGTGGGGTTCCTCATCCTCTGCGCTTCCCTCTTCCACATGGCGCACACCCTGCATCCGGGGATGGACTTCCGCACCGCCGTGCTCATCCGCGTCTACCAGTCCTGCGGGCTGCCCTTCCTCTTCGTGCCCATCAACTCGGTGGTCTACAACGGCGTGCCGCCGCAGAAGAACAACCAGGTGTCCGGCATCGTCAACCTGGCCCGGAACATGGGCGGCGACATCGGCATCGCCTTCGTCACCACCATGATCGCGCGGCGCTCGCAGTTCCACCAGGCCCGCCTCGCCGAGCACGTGCTCCCCTCCGCCGACCTGAGCGCGCGCCTGGCCGCCATCGCCCAGCACTTCCAGCAGGTGGGAATCGGGGCGGCCGAGTCGATGAAGATGGCGTACGGGCGGATCTACGGGCAGCTCATCCAGCAGGCGCAGACCCTGGCCTACCTGGACGTGCTGTTCGTGCTGGCGATCTTCTGCGGGATCATGGTGCCCGCGGTGCTCCTCACCCGGCGGGTCCGGCCGGGAGCGGCGGCGATGGGGCATTAGGACGCGCTAGAGTCCCTGCGGCGATGCGCATCGCGTACACACTGGGCGAGCCGGACCTGCAGGCGATGCTGCTGCAGCACTCGCTCTGGCGCCGCGACCGGATCCGCGCCTGGTTCGAGCGCGTCCGCACGGGCCCCTTCCTCCGCCACCTGCTGGTGAACATTCCTCTCGGAGCGCTCGTCGGCCTCCTCCTCTACCCGCTCTGGACGAGCCTCTTGCGCTGCCTCCGCCTCTGGCGATTTTCCCCCGGCCTCTACGCCGCTGCGGTCGCGCTGGCGGTGGTGCTGGCCACCGTCCTGCAGCGCTGGATCAGCCCGCCGCGGCTGCGCCTTCTGCCGGTCTACCGCTGGTCGGTGAGGAGGCGCATGAACGCGGTGCGCAAGAAGTCGGTGCTGGGAAGGATCGAGCTCACGATCGAGGAAGACGGCCTCGTGCGCGTGAACGCGGCGGGAGAGCTGAAGATCCCCTGGTCCGAAGTGGTGGTCCTGCTCGACTCGCCGGCGCTCTTCACCGCCGTCCTCTCCCGCCGGCGGGTGGTGGTGGCGCCGCTGCGCGCCTTCGCAGACGACGCGGCGGCGCGGGCCTTCCGTGCGGAGGTGGAGCGGCGCTCCGGCAAGCAGGCCGTTTTCGTGCCGGACGCCCCCTGAGGCCGCCGGGCTCGACCGGCGCGCCCGCGCTGCCGTAGTTTGGCGCCGTGAACGAGAGCTATTTCGACCGGCTTCGCTCGCTGCGCGTCGCCAGCCGGGAACGGGCCGAGGAGATCGCGCGCGATCCCGACACTTACTGGGCGCTGGCCGCGCGGGCCATCCACTGGCAAAGGCCCTGGGAGCGCGTGTTCGAGCAGTCGGCGGAGCGCCCCTGGGAGTTCGCGTACTTCAAGGGCGGCGAGCTCAATGCCTGCGAGAATGCCGTGGACCGGCACGTCAAGGCGGGCCAGGGCGCGCGGCCGGCGCTGATCTGGGAGAGCGATCCCGCCAACGCCGAAGGCGACTCGGCCGCCCGCCGGGTGCTCAGCTTCGCCGAGCTGTACGAGCGCGTGCAGGCCTGCGCCGCGGCTTACCGGCAGCTGGGCCTGAAGCGCGGCGACCGGATCGCGCTCTACCTGCCCAACGTGCCCGAGACCACCATCGCCATGCTGGCCGCGGCCCGGCTGGGCATCATCTACACGGCCGTCTTCCCCGGCCTCTCCGCCGAGGAGCTGCGCTACCGCATCGACGACCTGGGCGCCTCGCTGGTGATCACCAGCGACGTCGGCTACCGCCGCGGCGAGGAGCACCCGTACAAGGGGGAGATCGTCGACAAGGCGCTGCCGGGCTCGGGCGTGCGGCAGGTGATCGTGGTCGACCGCAGCGGCCGGCGGGCCGCTCCCATGAGCAAGGGCCGCGATCTCTGGTGGGACGAGGTGGTGACGGGCACGCCCGAGGTGCCCTGCGAGCCGCTCGACGCCGAGCACCCGCTGTTCGTGCTCTACACCTCGGGCTCCACCGGCAAGCCCAAGGGCGCGGTGCACACCACCGGCGGCTACTGCGTGGGCCTGCTCGCCACCTTGCAGGCGGTGTTCGAGGCGGAGCCGGGGCGCGATGTGCTCTTCACCTACGCCGACCCGGGCTGGATCACCGGGCAGTCGTACACCAACTACGCGCCGCTCCTCACCGGCATCCCCACCGTCCTCTACGAAGGGGTGCCCGACCATCCCCAGCCCGACCGCTTCTTCCGCATCGTGGAGCGGCACAAGGTGACGCTCTTCAAGGTCGGCGCGCCCGGCCTGCGGCTGGCCATGCGCTACGGGGCCGAATGGCCGCGCCGCTACGATCTCTCCTCTCTGCGCTTCGTCTGCTCCTGCGCCGAGCCGCTCGACCCGGTGGTGCAGTCTTTCGTGGAGGCGGCCATCGGCCCCCTGGTGAACGCGTACTGGAAGACGGAGGACGGCGGCATCCACTTCGCCCCGCTGGGCGGAGCCTGGCCGCAGAGGCCCGACGCCTCCACCCATCCCCTTCCCTGGACGCGGGCGAAGGTGATGGAGGCGGACGAGAACGGCAAGGGCATGCTGGTGACGCGCACGCACCCGTACATGATGCGGACGCTGTGGAACGACGCCGAGCGCTACGTGGAGACCTACTGGTCGCGCTTCCCCGGCTGGTTCCTCACCGGCGACTTCGCCATCGAGGAGGACGACGGCTACCTCCGCGTGCCGGGGCGGAGCGACGACGTGATCAAGATCTCCGGCCACCGGGTGGGGACGCGCGAGGTGGAGGAGTGCCTGATCCGCCATCCCGCGGTGGCCGAGGCGATCGCCATCGGCATCCCCAACGGGCAGGACCCGAACACCGACACGGTGGTGGCGCTGGTGGTCCCCCGGCCGGAGGTGCGCCCCTCGCTCTCGCTGGATGCGGAGCTGGCCCGGGCGGTGCGCGAGGGCAAGGGCGCGCTGGTGCGGCTGGACGAGATCTTCTACAGCCGCGCCATTCCCCGCACCAAGTCGGGCAAGAACCTGCGCCGGGTGCTGAAGCTCATCGCCCAGGCGCCCCGCGAGCAGCTCAGGCAGTGGGCGCGGCGGCAGGCGTCGCCGGAGGTGGGCAACCTCTCCACGCTGGAGAACTGGGAGTCGATCCTCGCGGTGGTGGACGCGGTGGCGGAGCGGCGGGAGATCGCCGGGCGCGAGGAGGTGAAGCACGGGTCGCCCGCCGAGGTGGACGCGGCCTGGTACGCGCCGCCCGCGGCCACGCTTTCCATCGGCGCTCCCTTCCGGCCCGGGCTCGACCCGCTGCCCGGAAGGCAGCGCGCCTGGGCGGTGGTGAAGGATCGCTGGGGCCGCCCGGCGCACGGCGAGCCGCGGGAGGCGCTGCGCCAGGTCACGGTGCCCGTGCCTGCCATCGGCCCCAACGAGGCGCTGGGCTACGTGCTCTACGCCGGGCTCACCTACAACACGCTCTTCGCCGCCCGCGGCGTGCCGGTGTCGGTGTTCGACATGCACGACTGCGACCTCCACGTCCCGGGCAGCGGGGCAGTGGTGCTGGTGGCGGCGCTGGGCAGCGAGACCGCGCGCGAAGGGCGGCTGAAGATCGGCGAGCTGCGCGTGCTCTACCCGGGCGTCTCCGACCTGCTCTCCCCGCGGGCGGGCGAGGATCCCATGCACGCGGACTTCCGCATCCAGGGATACGAGACGCCCGACGGCTCGTTCGCCCAGTTCGTCCGCTGCCAGGCGCCCCAGCTTCTCGCCCACTCCGAGCGCCTCACGCTCCCCGAAGGCTCCTCCTTCATGCTGGACCTGGAGACCGTCCACAAGGCGATCTTCGACGTGGCCCGGGTGCAGGAGGGGGAGCGGGTGTTCGTGGAGGGCGCCGCGGGCGGCACCGGGCTCTATGCCGTCGCCTGCGCGGCCCTGCGCGGGGCGCGCGTCACCGGGCTGGTCTCCACCGAGGAGAAAGGCGGGCTGGTCCTGCGCCGCGGCGGCCAGGCGTACGTGAACCGGAAGGATCGGCGGTACGCGGGAACCTTCACGCCGGCGCCCGCGGATCCCTCCGCCCAGGCCGGCTGGATCGCCGCGGGCGCGGCCTTCCGATCCGCCGTGGGTGGGCCCATCGACGTGGTGGTTTCCTCGGTGGGCCGCGATCTCTTCGGGCGCATGGTGGACCTGCTCGCCCCCGGGGGCCGGCTGGTGTTCTACGGCGCCACCAGCGGGTACACGCTCGCCTTCCTGGGCAAGCCGGGGAAGGCGAGCGCGCAGGAAATGCTCCGGCGCGCCGGCTTGCGCCCCAACCACGGCGTCCTCGTCCACGCCGGCGGCGAGAACGACGCGGTGGCCAGGGAGGCGATCGAGGCGGCGCTGCGGGCCGGGGCGCGGGTGGTGGCGGTGGCGCGCAAGGACGCGGAGGCGGCGCGTCTCCAGGAGACGCTGCCGGTTCAGGGCGTGGTGAGCCTGGAGACGCTGGCGCGCAACCCGGGCTTCCGCTGGCCGGAAACGATGCCCGACAGCGAGGAAGACCCGGACGGCTTCCGCGAGTACCAGGACTACACGCTCAAGCCGTTCGGCCAGGCCATCGGGCGGATCCTGGCCACGCCAGACAATCCCCGCGGCTACCCGGACGTGGTGGTGGAGCGCGCCGGCCAGGACACGCTGGGCGTGAGCGCCTTCCTCGCCCGCCCGCACACGGGCGCCATCGTCTTCCTCGAGCCCGGGGAAGGGCGGCGCTTCTCCTTCTACGCCCCCAACGTCTGGATGCACCAGAAGCGCATCCTCTTTCCCTCTTTCTCCATCCTCGGCAGCCACCTCTCCAACGCGCACCAGGCCGACGAGGTGGTGCGGCTGATCGACGGTGGCGCCCTGCGCGTGCACGCCCCCGCCCTGCACGCCTGGGAGGAGACCGCGCGCGAGCACCAGGCGATGCACGAGAACCGGCACAGCGGCACGCTGGCCATGCGGGTGGGCGCCACCCGGGCGCTGGACGGGGCGCGCACCGCGCGTCAGGTCTACGAGGCGTGGGGTTCGCGCTACTTCGACAGCAAGTCGGTGCGCGTCCGCTTCGACCCGCTGGGGCCGGACCTGGTGGCGCTGGTCACCATCGACTCGCCGCCGGCGAACGCCCTGGGCCGGGCGGTGCTGGAGGACCTGGAGCGGGCGCTGGAGGCGCTGGAGAAGGAGCCCCGGCTGCGCGCGGCGGTGATCACGGGCGCCGGCCCGATGTTCGTGGCGGGGGCGGACATCCGCCAGCTCCGCACGCTGGTGTACCCGGAGGAGGCGGCGGACTTCGCCTCCCGGGCGCAGCGCACCTTCCAGCGGCTGGCGCGGCTGCCGGCCCCGGCCATCGCCGCCGTCGACGGGTACGCGCTGGGCGGCGGCAACGAGCTGGCGATGGCCTGCGCGTACCGGGTGGGCTCGGCGCGCGCGGAACTGGGTCAGCCGGAGATCAACCTGCACTTGATTCCGGGCTTTGGAGGCACGCAGTCGCTTCCCCGGCTCTGCCTGCGCAAGCAAGGGCGGCGGGGGCCGCGTGAAGGGCTGCTGGAAGCGCTGGGAGTGCTGCTGGACGGACGGCGGCGGACGGCGGCGCGAGCGTTGGAGCTGGGGCTGCTCGACGAGATCGCGCCGGCCGACGCGCTCTCGCACGCGCTGGGCATCGCCCGCCGCATCGCGGAGGGGCGATTCCAGGGGCCGCTCTGGTCGCCGCTGGCCGAC
>DATKAG010000335.1:0-5977 GCA_035498355.1 Myxococcales bacterium
TCCGGCGTGACAGGCCGGCGTTATAACCAGCTTAACTAACACCCCACAGAGTGGGCGGGACAGGCATCGAACCTGCGACCCTCGGTGTGTAAGACCGATGCTCTACCGCTGAGCTACCCGCCCGGCAGCGAGCGGGGGCGGGTTGTACGGGAGCCCCACCCTGAAGTCAAGGCCGGCGGACGCCGAGCGCTCGCTCAGATGCCCGCGCCTCCCGCGAACGCTTCCGCCTCCGCAGCGGCCTGGGTCACGCGGCTGCCGGGAGGCACCGAGTGCGTGAGCCAGACGTTGCCGCCGATGATCGATCCCCGGCCGATGGTCACCCGCCCGAGGATGGTCGCCTCCGCGTAGATCACCACGTCGTCCTCGACGATCGGGTGCCGCTCCGCCCCCTTCACCGGCCGGCCGAAAGAATCCAGCGGGAAGCTCTTCGCCCCCAGCGTCACGCCCTGGTAGAGCCGCACCCGGTTTCCGATGCGCGCCGTCTCCCCGATCACCACCCCCGTGCCGTGGTCGATGAAGAACGCCTCGCCGATCCAGGCGCCCGGGTGGATGTCGATCCCGCTCTTCGAGTGCGCCGCCTCGGTGATCATCCGCGGCAGGAGCGGCACTTCCAGCGCGTACAGCTCGTGAGCCAGCCGCTGGCTGGTCACGGCCAGCAGGCCCGGGTAGCAGAGGATCGCCTCGTGCCGGTTGCGCAGCGCCGGGTCGCCGGCGAACGCCGCCTCCACGTCGCTCGCCGCCAGGCGGCGCACGGCGGGAAGGCGAGTCACGAACTGCCGCACCACTTCCGCCGCCCGGCCGTTCACCTGCCCGCCGTCGCCTCCAAAAGACAACGCGCGGCGCACCTCCTCGGTCAGCGCCTGCGAGGCTTGCTCGATCTTCTCCCGCACGAAGGCCCGGGTCGAGGCCGGGGCGCGCTCGAAGTATCCGGGAAAGAACGCCGAGCGGATGGCCTCGATGGCCGCCAGCACCTCGATGCGCGAGGGCAGCTCTCCGCGGGGCAACGGCTCCGCCGCCCGCGCCAGCTCCTCGACCGCGCTCACACGCCCTCCTCGAACAGCCAGGTGCTCAGGTACCGCTCCCCGGTGTCCGGCAGCACCACCACGATCCGCTTCTGCTCGCTCTCCGGCCTCCGGGCGATCTCCAGCGCCGCGTGCAGCGCCGCCCCGCTGGAGATGCCGGCCAGCACGCCCTCCTCGCGCGCCAGCCGCCGCGCCAGCTTGCCGGCATCCTCCGCCCGGACCTGCACGATCTCGTCCACCAGCGCCCGGTCGAGAACCGCGGGCACGAACCCCGCCCCGATGCCCTGGATCTTGTGCGGCCCGGGTTTTCCGCCGGAGAGCACCGGCGACTCCACCGGCTCCACCGCCACCGCCCGCAGCGCCGGGTTGCGCTTCTTCAGCACCTGGGCCACGCCGGTGATGGTCCCGCCGGTTCCCACCCCGGCCACGAATACGTCGATCTCCCCGCCGGTGTCCCGCCAGATCTCCTCCGCGGTGGTGCGCCGGTGCACCTCGGGGTTCGCCGGGTTCTCGAACTGCTGCAGGATCAGGTAGCGCGAGTCCGACCTGGCCATCTCCTCCGCGCGCCGGATGGCGCCGGGCATCCCCTCCGCCCCGGGCGTGAGCACGAGGTGGGCGCCGAAGGCCGCCAGCAGCTTGCGCCGCTCCACGCTCATGGTCTCCGGCATGGTCAACGCCAGGCTGTACCCGCGCGAGGCCGCCACCATCGCCAGGCCGATGCCGGTGTTCCCGCTGGTGGGCTCGAGCAGGATGGTCTCCGGCCGGATGCGGCCGCCGCGCTCCGCCGCCTCGATCATCGAGAGCGCGATCCGGTCCTTCACGCTGGCGCAGGGGTTGAAGCTCTCCAGCTTGGCCACCACGTCCGCCCGCAGGCCGGCGCAGATGCGGGGCAGGCGCACGAGAGGGGTGTTTCCCACCAGGGTCGTGATGTCGGGAGCGATGTGCATTGTTCGCTGTAAAGCATCGAGGATGCCAGCGGATGCTGCCGCCCCCGGGGAAGAACCGCGAAACCTTTGCGGACTGTCGCTATCCGAACGCAGAAACTGCATTGCGTAACCCAGCGGATGTCCTTCTTCGACGCAGGTCAGCAAACTTCCCTCGGATGCCGCTGCATCATTTCCTCAGCGAGCGCCGTGACGAGGTGCTCCGGGACGCGGGAGACCTCATTCGCAGCCTGCGACCCTCCCCCGGCCTCGAGGCCGCGCGGGCGGAGAACCTCTCGGCCTTCCTGGAAGCGGTGATCGACGGCCTGAAGCGCCGGGAGAGCCTGCCCGCTGACCCGGTGCCCGAGCCCCGGCAGACGGGCCCGGCCCGGGAGCATCCCAACTGGGAGAGGTACGACCTCGACGAGGTGGTGCACGAGTACGGCAGCCTCTGCAACAGCATCATGAAGGTGGCCAATCGGCACGCCGAGCGGATCTCCATGGAGCAACACCAGGCGCTCATCCAGGCACTGCACGAGAACATCGCCGCCGACGTGCTCGCCTGCGAGCGCAAGCGCCGCGAGCGCCGCCGCTCGAATGCCGCGGAGCGTCTGGGGTTCGTGGCCCACGAGCTGCGCAACGCCCTGCACACCGCCGCGCTCTCCTTCCAGGCCATTCGCAGCGGCCACGTTCCCGCCCGGGGCGCGACGGGCAGCGTCCTGGAGCGCTCCCACAACCGCCTGCGCGAGCTGGTGGACCGGCTGATCGCCCAGGTGCGCCTGGGGGCGGGCGCGATACTGCGGCGCGACCGCCTGCTGGTGGGCGACCTGGTGCGCGACTCCGTCGCCACCGTGGCCGCGGACGTGCGGGAGAAGAAGATCCGCCTCTCGGTCGAGCAAGAGGCCGCCCAGGAGCTGAAGGCTGACGGAATGCTCCTCGTCTCCGCCCTGAGCAACCTGCTGCAGAACGCGGTGAAGTTCACCGGCGCGGGAGGGAGGGTGTCCCTCCGCGCCCTGCCGCACGGCGGCCGGGTCTGGATCGATCGATCTGCCGGGGGCGCTCGCGGCCTAGCAGCTACACTGCGCCCGTGCAGGGCATCGTCACCACCGCCCCGAGCGGCGATCCCGCCGAGGCCCGCGAGCTGGCCGGCCGCTTCGGCCTGCGGGCGGAGGCGCGGGCGGGCAGGGCGCTCTCCCAGCTGATGAACGACGCGCAAGGCGCACCGGTCCTGGTGCTGGCGGCCCGCCGCGCCGATCTCTACGAAAAGGGCCGCTCCTTCCGCGCCAGCCCCGGGATGGCGTTCCTCCGCCTCTTGCGGGCCCGCCGCGGCGAAAAAGATCCGCTCCTCGTCCACGCCGCCGTGAAGCCCGGCGACGAGGTGCTCGACGCCACCCTTGGCCTGGGCGGCGATGCGCTGGTGGCCGCCGGGGCCGGCGCGAACGTCGTCGGCCTGGAAAAGGACGGTGTGCTCGCCGCGTTCACCCAGGCCGCCCTGCGCCGCCTGACCGGTCACGGCCGCGAGCCGGCCAGCCGAATCCAGGTGATCCGCGCCGACCACCGCCGCTGGCTGCGGGAGCAGCGCGTCCGCTCGTTCGACGTCGTCCTTTTCGACCCGATGTTCCGCGTGCCGGGCGACGCGGGCCCCCTCTTCGATCTGCTCCGCGACCGAGCCGACCACCAGCCGCTTGCGCCCGCCACCCTGCGGGAAGCACAGCGCGTCGCCCGCCGCGGCGTGCTGGTGAAGGACTCCGGACGCGGCGAGGAGCTCCAAAGGCTGGGCCTCGTCCCGCTCCCCTCCCGCCGCTCGGCCGCCATCGCCTTCGCCTGGGCGCCAGCCCTGCCGTGAAAAGCTCCCACGGATGATCTACCCTTCCGCCCGTGACCACCATCCTCGTCGCGGGCGCCACCGGCGCCATCGGCACCGCGCTGGTCCCGTACTTGCGCGCCAGGGGCTTCGAGGTCATCCCTCACGTGCGCCCCAAGACCGCCGCCCGCCACGCGCTGGGCAAGGATCCGGCGGCCCTGGTCGCCGACCTCTCCGAATCCGCGAAGCTCGACGCCAAGATGGCCCGCGCCCAGGCGGTGGTCTGCCTGGTGGGAACGATGCGCCGCCGCTTCTCTGCCGGCGACACCTACGAGTCCTCCGACTACCGCCCGGTGGTCCAGCTCATGGAGTCGGCCCGCCGCGTTCCCGCCAAGGAGCCGCGCCTCTTCGTCCTCCTCTCCGCGCTGGGCGCGCGCAAGGGCAGCGGCTACCTGGGGTGGAAGCACAAGGCGGAGGAGGTGGTGCGCACCGGCGGGCTTCCGAACGCCATCCTCCGCCCCTCCTTCCTCGACACCACGGCCAACGCCGCGCTCCCCAGCGACGGCAAGCAGCGCAAGCCCCCGCCGCTGGTGGGCGGCTTGCTTGGCCTGTTGGGCGCCTTCCCCCCGCTGCGCGGCCTCTCCGACGACCTGCGCCCCATCCCGGCGGAAGCGATCTGCGCCGCCATCACCCGCATCGTGCGCGAGCGGGCGCCGCTGGGCACTCTCACCGGGCGGCAGCTCTGGGCCGCCGCCGCAAGCTGATCAGACCGCCGTCTGCGGCGTGTTCCCCGGCGCCTCGATCTTGCTCTCCACCGGCCGGAAGAAGGCGTCCGGGTTCTCCAGCACCAGCGCGTGCCGCAGCACCTCGTCCACGTGCTCCACCGCGTGGATGGTCAGCTCGCGCCGCACCTTGAGGGGGATCTCCCGCACGTCCTTGGCGTTGTCCTTGGGGATGAGGATGGTCTTGGTCCCGCCCCGGTGCGCGGCCAGCGCCTTCTCCTTCAGCCCGCCGATGGGGAGCACCCGTCCGCGCAGGGTGATCTCGCCGGTCATCGCCACGTCGCGGCGCACGGGGATGCGGGTGAGCGCCGAGACCATCGCCGTGGCCATGGTCACGCCCGCGCTGGGCCCGTCCTTGGGCACCGCCCCCTCGGCCACGTGGATGTGCAGGTCGACGTTCTCGGCAAACTTCTTGTCCAGCCCGAAGCGCTCGGCGCGCGAGCGCACGTAGCTCATCGCCGCCTGGGCGCTCTCCTGCATCACGTCGCCCAGCTTGCCGGTGAGGATCAGCTTGCCCTTGCCGGGCACCACCGTGGCCTCGGTCTGCAAGAGCTCCCCGCCCACCTCCGTCCAGGCCAGCCCGGTCACCAGCCCGATCTCGTCGCGCTCCTCGGTCTTGCCGTAGCGGAAGCGGGGCGGCCCCAGCAGCTTGTGCACCCGCTTGGCCGTCACCGCGATCTTCTCGTCCTTGTTCCCGCTCGCCAGCACGTCCTTGGCGATCTTCCGGCACAAGGTGGCCACCTCACGCTCCAGCCCGCGCACCCCGGCCTCCTTGGTGTAGCGGTGGATCAGCTCCATCAGCGCCTTGCGGGTGAAGCGGACGGCGATCTTCTCCAGCCCGTTCTGCTCCCGCTGCTTGGCCACCAGGTACTTGCGGGCGATGGAGAGCTTCTCCAGGTCCGTGTAGCCGGCGATGCGGATGATCTCCAGCCGGTCCTGCAGCGGAGCGGGGATGCCGTGCAGGGTGTTGGCGGTGCAGATGAAGAGCACCTTGGAGAGGTCGTAGTCCAGGTCGAGGTAGTGGTCGTTGAAGGTGTGGTTCTGCTCGGGGTCGAGCACCTCCAGCAGCGCCGCCGAGGGGTCGCCGCGGAAGTCGGTGCTCATCTTGTCCACCTCGTCCAGCAGGAACACCGGGTTGCCGCTGCCCGCCTTCTTCAGCGACTGGATGATCTTGCCCGGCAGGGCGCCGATGTACGTGCGCCGGTGGCCGCGGACCTCCGCCTCGTCGCGCACCCCGCCCAGTGAAATCCGCACGAACTTGCGCCCGAGCGCTTTCGCGATGCTCTTGCCCAGCGAGGTCTTGCCCACTCCCGGGGGGCCCACGAAGCAGAGGATGGGGCCCTTCATCTTCTCCACCATCGCCTGCACGGCCAGGTACTCGAGGATGCGCTCCTTGACCTTCTTCAGACCGTAGTGGTCCTGATCGAGGATCCGCTCCGCCTCGAC
>DATKAG010000336.1:0-20418 GCA_035498355.1 Myxococcales bacterium
GGAGGCGCAGGCGATGGTCCCGTCGAAGTCCTTGGTACAGCTCGCAGCCGCAAGGACCAGCGTCGCGGCGATCAATGGATACAGCTTCATCGAGTTCCCCCTGGACAGCGATCTGCGCGCCGGCAACTCGTTCCGCTAAGGCAAGAAGAAGAGCACCGCGCAGGTGCCGGCGGCGGCCAGGCCCAGCCCCAGCAGCACCCCGCCCATCTTGTGCTGCGAGTTGGACTGCGACATCAGGTCGTCCGCCTCGGCACGGGTGTGCCCGCCGCCGTTCAGGGTGCTGTCGGTGCTGGAAGCCTTGGCGGTGAAGAGCAGCCCT
This sequence comes from Myxococcales bacterium, assembly GCA_035498355.1. Taxonomy (GTDB): domain Bacteria; phylum Myxococcota; class Myxococcia; order Myxococcales; family 40CM-4-68-19; genus 40CM-4-68-19. Next base: position 320 of record DATKAG010000336.1, read on the forward strand.
CCCCCGAGCAGGGCCACGGCGGTGCCGCCGGCGATCCAGGCGGCGGTCCGCGTCCCCGAGCCGGAGGAGGCCGTGGGCGCGGTGGTGCTGGTGGTGGTTGCGGGCGCGACGGCGGCGCCGGGCACCGCCGCCCGGGGCGGAGGCTGGGTGGCCACCGCCACCTTGGCCGTCTCTCCCGGCTTGGCCGCCGTCGAGGCCGGTGCCGCACCCGCGGCCCCGGCGGTGGCGGCGCCTGCGACCGCGGCGCCGCCTGCCGCACCGGCCTTGATGGGCAGCGAGGTGTCCGGCGGCTGCTTCACCCCGGTGGGCGGGGCGGCCTTGGCCAGCTTCTCCTTGGCCTGCAGCTCGTCGATCTCCTTGAGCGCCTTCTTCACCGCCGCGCTGTTCTCCGCGTCGGGGCTCTCGCGCAGGTAGGCCTGGTAGAACTGCTTGGACTTGTCGTACTGGCCGGCCTGGCGATACGCCTGCCCGATGTTGAAGAGCAGCGCAGGCAGGGGGCGGATCCGGTAGACGATGATGTACTCGTCGGCCGCCTTTTCGTACTCGCCCAGGTCGTAGTGCACCTTCGCCTTGGCCGCGTGCTGGCGGGCCTGCTCCAGGTCGGCTTCGGCGGCCCGCGCCGGGCCGGCGAGCATCAGCGCAGCGCAACCGGCGGCGAGAAGGATCCTCAGCTCTCTCATGTTCTGCCCCCTCAAAACTCGACTGGAATGGTGTCGTCCTTCATCTCCGCCGCCGCCCGCCTGGACTTCTTCTCCTCCGCCTTCGCCGCCCGCCGCGCCGGCGCGGGACGGGCCCGGGCCTGCAGGGAGGCGCGCACCACCTTGGGCGCGTCGGCCACCACGTCGGTGGCCCAGGAGAGGAAGTCCCTCTTGGAGAAAGCGAAGTGCACGCTGGCGTTCTTCGGAACCGAGAGCTCGAAAGGAGTGACCGCCGCCTTCGCCCCCGAGCCCCACACCGCCTCCACGATGGCTCCCAGCGGATCGGAGACCACCGAGAGCTGGATAAGCTCTTCTTCCAGGCGGAGCGGCTCCGGCTGCGCCGGGCGCACGACCTTCGCCGCCAGGGCCATGCGCTCCGCCGCTTCCTGCGCGGCCCGGGCCTGCCGGCGGTTGTCGTCCACCTGCTGCACCACCAGGACCGCGAAGCCGGAAGCGATGGCGAGGGCGCCGACGCCGCCGCCCAGCCACCATCCCCCGCCCGCGACGCGGGTGGCCGCCCGGCGGCGCCGCGGGAAGACGGCGGGCGCGGGCGAGGACGTCAGGTCGGTGGCGTCGGCCAGGGGAAGCTCGCGGGAGATCCCCAGGCGATCCATCACCTGCCCCAGCGCCCCGTGCACCTCGCGCATGCTCTGGAAGCGGTCCTCCGGCCTCTTCTCCAGGCACTTGAGGATCAGCGCCTCGTACTGCTCGGGGATGCCAGGGGCCAGCTTGCGCGGGCGGGGCGGGGGAAGCTGCAGGTGCCCCACCAGGATCTCGCCGAAGTCGGCCTCGGGGAAGGGCAGGCTCCCGGTGGCCATCTGGAACATCAGGCAGCCCAGGCTGTAGACGTCGCTGCGGCCGTCGATCCGCTCGCTGCGGCCCCTGGCCTGCTCCGGCGACATGTAGGCGGGAGTCCCCAGCACCATCCCGGTGCGCGTCTTCACCGGCGACAGCGTGGCCCCCTCCTCCACCCGGGCGATGCCGAAGTCCACCAGCTTGACGAAGTTCTTCCGGCCCCGGTGCACGGTCAGGTGCACGTTGCCCGGCTTGAGGTCGCGGTGGACGATGCGGCGCTCGTGCGCCGCCTGCAGCGCCTCGCAGATCTGCAGGAGGATGGGCCCGCTCACCTGCAGGGGCAGCGGCTGCCCGGGAGCGACCAGGTCCTGGAGGAGCCGTCCCTGCAGGTACTCCATGATGAAGTAGGGCCGGCCGTCCGGGGTGACGTCGAGGTCGAGGATCTTGAGGATGTTGTCGTGGCCGATGACGTTGACCGCGCGCGCCTCGTTGTGGAAGCGCTCCACGATCTTCTTGTCGGCGGCGAACTGCCGGTGGAGGAACTTGATCGCCACCCGGGAACCGATGGAGGGGTGCTCCGCCAGATAGACCGCCCCCATCCCGCCCTCGCCCAGCAGGCTGCGGATCCGGTAGCTGCCGACGGTTCGCCCGATCATCTCGTCCGCGGGAGCGCCGGCGGCGAGCGGAGCGCCGTCCTCCGGGCAGCGGAGAACGGACTCCTCGAATTCACGCTGGCACTCGGGACAGGTCCGGGGCAAGAACACTCTCCGCAGGCGCGTGGGCACGGCTAGTTGACGCCCGCGAAGCGGGTGCTGTCAAGAGTGGCACCGATCGCTTCCGGAGGATGTGAGCCCGGTCACTTCAGGTCGTCGAGGACGTCCACCACCCCGTCCTTCGACCTGGGCTTCTTGTCCTTCTTGGCCGCCCTGCGCCTCTCCGGGCGCGCAGGCCTGTGATCCGAAACCTCCGCCGCGCCCGCGGTGCTGCTGGTGGCGACGGGCGGGCTCTTGACCTCGGGCTTGAGGACCGCCTGCACCGTCTGCGGCTGGTCGGCGATCACGTCCATCGCGTAGTCCAGGTACCCGGACTTGCGGAACTCGAAGTGCACCCTGGCGTTGCGCGGGACCTCGAGGCTGAGGGGGGCGGACCCGCGCTTCTCCGCTCCGTCCGCTCCGTCCCTCCAGGTGGCCACCACGTCGGCGTCCAGCGGCTCGGACACCACGGAGAGGAATACGGGGGCCTCGTCGCGCCGCTGCGGCTCGCCCTGCTTCTGCCCTCCCGCCACGACCGGCCGGCGCCCGTCGCGGAGGAAGACGAAGGCGCCAGCCCCGCCGGCCACCACCACTGCCGCCGCGATGCCCACGAAGAGCGGGGCGCGGCTCTTCTGCGGCGCGGGCGTGAGCTGCGTGGGCGGCTGCGAGCGGACGGCCGCGCCGCCGCGCCCGGGCGGCCGGGAGATCTGCGGGCGCGAGCCCGGGGTCCGGTTCCGGGGCAGCGGCGCTGTGGCCCGGCCCGGGGTGCGCGCCCCCGGGTAGGAGGGAGGCTTCGCCTCCACCGCCGGCAGATCCAGCTCGGTGTCGTCGGCGTGGGGAAGGTCGCGGGAGAGGCCGAGCTGATCCATGCAGCCCTCGATCGCCTCCTTCAGCTCCTTCATCGTCTGGTAGCGATCCTCCTGCTTCTTCTGCAGGCACTTGAGGATGATCGCCTCGTACGCCTCGGGGATCTGGGGGTTGAGGGAGCGCGGCGCCGGCGGCGCCATCTGCAAGTGCCCGATCAGCACCTCGCCGAAGTTCGCCCCGGGGAAGGGCAGCCGGCCGGTGGCGAGCTGGAACATCATCACGCCCAGCGAGTAGACGTCGCTGCGGCCGTCGATCTTGTTGCTCTCGCCCGCGCCCTGCTCCGGGCTCATGTACGCCGGGGTCCCCATCACCATCCCGGTCTGGGTCTTGCCGGTGGAGGCGCCGGAGTCGTCGGTGACGCGGGCGATGCCGAAGTCCACCACCTTCACGAAGTTCTTCTTCCCCTTCATCGTGATCAGGTAGATGTTCTCCGGCTTCAGGTCGCGGTGGACGATGCCGCGCTTGTGCGCCGCCTCCAGCGCGTCGCACACCTGCACCAGGATGGGCCCGGTCACGTCCAAAGGAACCGGGACGTTGTGGCGCAGGAGCGCCTGCAGCGGGCGGCCGTGCAGGAACTCCATCACGAAGTAGTGGCGGTGGTCCTCGGTGACGTTCAGGTCGAGGATCTTGAGGATGTTGTCGTGCCCGATGACGTTGACCGCCCGGGCCTCGTTGAAGAACCGCTCGACGATCTTGTCGTCGTGGGAGAACTGGGGGTGGAGGAACTTGATGGCCACCCGGGAGCCGATGGCCGGGTGTACCCCCATGTAGACCGAGCCCATCCCGCCCTTGCCCAGGAGCCTGTCCACCCGGTAGCTGCCGATGCTCCGGCCGAGGATATCGTCGGTGACCGGAACGTCCGCGAGGCCGCGGCCGTCCTCGGGACAATGCAGGACCTCGTCGTCGTACGTGTTGTGACAATCGGGGCAAGTGCGCGACACGGCAGGCCGAGTTGAAACTCGCCTGCCAGGTGCTGTCAAGCGCCCTTCCGGGGAGAGTTGCGGCGCACGGCCCGGATCGGCTCTACACTGCGCCGGTGCGCTTCGCCAAGCTCCACGGGCTGGGCAACGATTTCCTCCTCCTCGACCTTCGTCAGGGAGGGCAGCCGCTTGCAGCGCGCAGGGCGCTGGAGCTGTGCGATCGGCACCTGGGCGTGGGCGGGGACGGCGTCCTCACGCTTCTCCCGGGCGGCCGGATGCTGGTGCAGAACGCGGACGGCTCGGTCCCCGAGATGTGTGGAAATGGCGCACGTTGCGCCGCCCTCTGGATCGCCACCTCCGGCTGCACCCGGCCCGCCTCGGGGCGGGTGGATCTGCTCACCGACGCCGGCCCCCGCCCCTGCACGGTGGAGGCCGAGGATCCGCGGCGCGGGCTGGTGGAGGTGGACATGGGCCTGGCCGCGGTGGAGCCGGCGAAAGCGCTCTCCCGCTGGCAGGCGGTCCCGGTCTCCATGGGCAATCCCCACCGGGTGATCTTCGTGGAGAGCGGAGCGGCGGCGCTGGCGAAAGAGGCCGGCCCTGCCCTGTGCGCGCAGGAGAGCGCGAACATCGAGTTCGCGCAGCGGTCCGGGTCGGGGCGCTATGCCGCCTTCGTCTTCGAGCGGGGCGCCGGGCTGACGCAGGCCTGCGGGACAGGCGCCTGCGCGGTGGCGGCGGCGGCCATCGCGCGCGGGGAGGCGAGGCGGGATCAGGAGATCGAGGTAGAGCTGCCCGGCGGCACGCTGGCGATCCGCGTGGACGCGGAGAACCGGGTCCGCATGCGCGGTCCGGCGGAGCTCTCCTTCCTCGGCGAGTTTCTCGCCTAGAAGTACGCGCTCCAGTGCAGGAGCAAGGACTTCTGCGCCGTCCGCCCCAGGCTCTGCGCCGACTGCTGCCCGGCAGGGATGTAGGGCACGTAGCCGGCGTTGGCGGCGGTGATGGCCTGCGGTCCCCAGGTGGACTGGCCGCGGTTGAGCGCGAACTCCAGCATCACGTGGTTCTGGTTCTTGTTGATGTAGAAGTCGAGGCCCATGCGCGTGTTGCGGCTGTCGCCGGTGTGCACGCCGTTGGCCCCGGCGCACTGCGCGGGGGTGGCGCTGCCGTCGGTGGGGCAGTCGGCCGAAGTGTACCACTCGTAGCCGATGTAGGGGCGGATCCAGCCGGCGCGGAAGGAGAGGTCCCCGGAGAACCCCGTGCCCGTGTCGCGGGAGCCGGTGCCGTTGCCATAGAGGAAGGCGCCGACCAGCGCGATCAGTTCCTGCTGCTCCGAGAGCGGGTAGTTCAAGTAGACGGTGCCCGTGAGCGACTTCTGATCGGTCAGGCCCTTGGTCACCCGCAGCGCATTCGATTGGTAGCTGCCGGCGACCGAGAAGCTGAGGACCGGATCCTTCTGCCAGCGGACGGCGTTGTAGAGGTAGCCGCCTTCCTCGCTGCCGATCAGGTCCCAGTTGGTGAAGAGGGCGAGGGCGGGGTTGCGCAGCGGGTTCACCGGCGGAGGACCCGCCGAGGCGAAAGGCTGCACGCCCTCGTAGATGCCGCCGCGGTACCCGACCTTCTTGTTCAGGAGCCAGCCGCGGACCTGCACGCCCGTCGACCGGTTCGCCGGGTAGACGGCGCTGGTGAAGCCGCGGAGCATGTCCGGATGCCCTTCCACCATCAACTGGTTGGAGATGGGGGTGAGGATCAAGCGGGAGGCCGGGTAGAACATCAGCCCGCCCTCGACCATCAGCACGCTGCCTCCGGTCAGCCCCGTCGGAGCCCAGGTGGCAAAGGCGTCCTGGACGATCATCCTGCTGGTGAAGTTGCCGTACTTGCCGAAGTTCCCGTTGTCCACCTGGAAGTAGTAGGCCCAGGTGTTGGCGATCTCGCCGCTGACCTGCAGGCGCGTGCGCCGGGCGTAGATGTCGTAGCTGGGGCTACTCCCGTCTGGCGATCCGTTCTCGTTGATCAGCGCCTGCGTCTGGACGGTGACGGTGACGTTCATCTTCGCGTCCTTGATGGGAAGCGGAACGTTCACCGCCCGGGAGGCGCCCGGAGCGAGGCACAGCAGCGAGGCGGAGAGAAGCACCAGGCTCTTGCGCATCTGTTACCCCACGGAAAACGGGTAGCGCTGCGTCCGGCTGGCGCAAGGTAAGACTTTTCGGCATGCACTTGTCAATCCCCGGCGCGTCACTCGTCGAGGATCTCTTTGAGCACCTCGCGGCCCGAGGGGGCGATGTGGACCGTGCGGGTGATGTCCTTGCCCAGGTCGCGGTTCACCAGGCGGACCACGTGGTCGCCGGCGGCCAGCATCAGGGGCTCGTTCAGGGGAGTGACGCCCACGTCGCGGCCGTCCACCTCCACCTTGGCCCAGGGCCGGATGAGGAGGACCAGCTCGCCCTTGGCGACGACGGCCGTGGAATCAGGTGTTTGCACCACCAACGGTCGGCGCTGCCGGGCCTTGGGAGGCTGGGGGCGCGCGGGCGGCTCCGCCCGCTCGGCGGCGGGGGTGGCCACGGCCACCGGAATCGACGGCGCGGCGGCCGCGGGGACCGGCGTTGGCTGGACGGGCGGCGGCGCGGCGGGCGGCGCGGGTGCGGCCGCGACGGGCTGCGTCGTGGGCGGCGCGGCCGCCGGCGCGGGCGGGGCCGCAGACGGGGGTGCCGGCTGCGCGTCGGGAGGCTTCGCCGCCTGCGCTTCGGGGGCCTTGGGCGGCTCCGGGGGCGGCGCCTCAGCCGGCTTGGAGGGAGCCGGCTCCACGGCAGGGGCGCGCTCGATGGCCACCGGCTCGGGCCACTGGCCCTGGCGCTGGAGGTAGAGGTAGCCGCCCGCCCCGCCCGCCCCGGCGACGAGGAGGAAGGCGATCAGCCCGGCGATGAAGCCGCTCCGGCGGGGCGCCCTGGGGGCCGCCGGCGCGACCTGGGGCGCCTCCACGCGCCCCGGAGGAGGAGGAGGAGGACGGCGGGGGAGGACGGGCGGCGCGGCCCCGGTGCCGTTCATCTCCGCCTCCAGCGCCTGCATGGCGGCGCCGGTGCTCTCGTCGGGAGCGGCGGCCGGTTCGGCGTAGGACTTGGCGAAGTCGGAGATGCGCGCGGCGCCGATGTTCTTGCCCAGGCTGACGAGCAGGGCCTCGAGGTCGGCCTGCAGCTCGTGGCACCCCGGGTAGCGAGCCCCGCGGTCCTTGGCGATGGCGCGCTCGATCACCGCCGTCAGCCCGCCCGGCGCGTCGGGCCGCGCGCTGGCGAAGGGCTTCGGCTCCTCGGAGATGATGCGGCCGATCAGCGAGACCTCGCTGTCGCCCTCCCAGGGCCGCTGGCCGGCGAGCAGCTCGTAGAGCACCACTCCCAGGGCGAAGACGTCGACCCGCCGGTCCAGGGAGTCGCCGCGCAGCTGCTCCGGCGGCATGTACGCCACCTTGCCCTTGAGGGTGCCGGTGCGGGTCTGGCCGCCGGAGTTGGCCGCCTTGGCGATGCCGAAGTCCACCACCTTGGCCGCCCCGTTGCGGTGGACGAGGATGTTGTCCGGCGAGATGTCCCGGTGCACCAGCCCCAGCGGCTTGCCGTCCTCGTCGGCCAGCTCGTGCGCGTAGTGCAGGCCGCCCGCGGCCATGGAGACGATCTTGACGATCTCCGCGATGGGCAGCCGCTCGCCCCTTTCGTGCGCCCGCCGGGCCACCGTCCGCAGCGAGGGGCCGTCGATGAACTCCATGGCGATGAAGTAGTTCCCGTTCGCCTCGCCCAGGTCGTAGATGCTGACGATGTTTGGGTGGTCGAGCCGGGCCGCCAGCCGGGCCTCGTTGAGGAACATCTCCACGAACTGCTTGTCGCGCGCCAGGTGCGGGAGGATGCGCTTGAGGCAGACCAGCTTCTGGAAGCCGGCCGCTCCCGCCTGGCGGGCGAGGTACACCTCGGCCATCCCGCCCGATGCGATCAGCCGCACCAGCTTGTATTTCCCGATTGGCGTGGTCATCCCGCCCGTCGATGGTACCGCGCGGGCCGGGGTGGACCTACAATTTCACGGCTTCTTGCCCAGGTCGTGCAAGGTGTTCTGCACACCCTCCAGCTTGCCGGAGAGCGCGGCGGCGTCGGCCGCATGTGCGCCGTTTCCCTGCTTCACCGCCTCCAGCTTCCGCCGCGCCGCCTCCACCAGCTGTTGGGCATTGGCCAGGTCGGCCTGGGCGTCGTCCCAGGCGAGGTCGGCGCGCAGCCTTCCCAGGTCCGCGAGCTGCGCCCCGGTGAGGCCCGGCAGGGCGCTGGCGCGGTCGACCAGCGACGCCGCCGCCTTGCCCTCCCCCTTCTTTCCCGCGTCCTTCGCCCAGCTGGAGAGCAGGTCGAAGAGCCAGCGGTCGAGCGCGGTCTGGTCGTCGAACTCCGCCTCCGCGGGCGGCTTCTCCCCGGCGGGGATGGCGACGGGCCCGTAGACCCGGTCGCCCGCGGCGACGGGGGCGGTGCCGGTGGGGAAGAAGCGGCCCCGCTCGATCACCAGCGCCCCGCCCTGGGCGGCGACGTGGAAGTGGTGCTCGTTGCGCTCGGAGGCCAGCCACCAGACGGTGGCCAGCAGGGCCGCGATCACCAGCCAGAGGACGAGGCGCTGCAAGCCGCCGCCCCCGCGTGGCGCCGCCCCTTCAGCCATCGCGCAGCACTCCGATGAAGGGCACGTTGCGGTACTTGTCCCCCGCGTCCAGCCCGTAGCCCACCACGAAGCGGTCCTCGATCTGGAAGCCGAGGTAGTCGATGGGGATGCGGGTGCGGGCCCGCGCCGGCTTGTGCAAGAGCGCGCAGAGCTTCACCGAGGCGGGCCTGCGGGTGGCGAGGTTGTCCAAGAGGTAGCGCATGGTCAGGCCGGTGTCGACGATGTCCTCGACGATGAGCACGTGCTTGCTCTCGATGGGCTTGGTGAGGTCGCTGGTGATCTTCACCACCCCCGAGGCCTCGGTGGCCTCGCCGTAGCTGGAGAGGCCGATGAAGTCCACGCTCAGGGGCAGGTCGATGGCCCGGGCCAGGTCGGAGATGAACACGTACGAGCCCTTGAGCACCCCGAGCAGCACCAGCTCCTTGCCCTGGTAGTCGCGCTCGATCTGCTTGCCCAGGTCGCCCACCCGCCGGGCGATCTGCTCGGCCGAGATCATCGACTGCAGCTCCTCTGCCAGTTTCACTTCGCTCTCCTCCGCGGGATCGCCGGGAAGCTACACGTACGCGTTGTTCATGATCTCGCCGAAGCCGCCCCCGCCGGGGACGATGTACTGCTTCTCGTCCAGGCCCCGCTCCCGGTCCCAGTGGGTGCCGGGGACCGTGTCGAACACGTCCTCCGGGGAGAGGCCCCGGTCGAGCCGCAGGGCGTAGACGATGGCCTCCGGATGGGTGGCGGTCACGCGCTTCAGGTACTCGGGGGTGACGATCAGGTTGGCGGCGATGATCTTGCGCGGCCGGCCCACCACGTCCTTCTTGTAGGCCTCGATGGCGGTGCACATGCTGCTGCCGGTGGCCCCCATCGGGTCGGGGAAGAGGAGGATGGCGTCGTCCACGTCCCCGCCGATCTTGCTCCCGAAGACCTTGGCCCCGGTGACGTGGGCCGCCTCGTCCAGCACCCGGGCCATGACGAAGTGGTCCTGGCGCACCACCCGGGGATCGAGCAGGGTGTTGAGGAAGTCGTAGGTGATCTGCGAGGGCAGGGTCCCCGCCCGGGCGATGTTCACCGTCACCGCCCGCACCTCGGGATCGATGGTCTCCCCGTGGAACACGGCGTGCGGGGTGGAGTCGATCATCCGGGTGGCGGTGGCGGTGGCCCTGCGGGGGAACTCGGAGTTGACGATCACCCGCAGCAGGTCCCGGTAGAGCACCGCCACCAGGGTGTTGATCTCGGGCTGGAAGGTCCCCTTGGCGCAGAGCCGCGCCAGCTGGGTGAGGGCCAGCGGGTCGGCGATGATGTGCACGGCGGGGCCGTAGCGGTGCTCGACCTGCGGCGGGCGGTAGGGGATGCGGTCGTAGGCGTGGTCGCGCATGCTCTCACCTCACCGCGCGGCGCTCTTCTTCGCCGGGAGGAAGCGGATCCAGAGATCCGCGTCGACGCCTTCCCCGCCGGGGCGGGCCTCGAAGAGGGCGTCGCGCAGGTGCGAGGCCCGCTCCGCGAACAGGCGGGCCCCCTGCCCCACCATCCCGCCCTGGGCGCGGGCGGCCCGCTCGATGGAGCGGACGATCCCGGCGATGTCCACCCAGGCGTTCTGCTGCCCGGGCACGTCGAAGCCGGCCACGCCGATGCGCTTGAAGTGGTCGCCCAGCGAAGGGCCTTCGCCTGCGAGGATGCGGCCGAGGATCCCCAGGTCCTCCTTCGCCGGCGGGGCCGGAGCCTTCTTCTTCGCCTTCTTCCCGCGGGTGCGCGCGGGCGGCGGCGGCGATTTCGCCTTGGGCGCGCCGCCCAGGGCCAGGTAGAGCACGTCGTCGCGGACGGCCGCCTGCGCCCCGTCGCCCAGGCGGAACCAGGAGGCGCCGCTCACCGTGGCCCGGTCGGAGGGGGCGCGGCCCCGCATGGCCCGCTCCAGCGCCGCCTGCACCGTCTTCGGGCTGGTGAGCTGGGCCACCACCACGAAGGCGGAGCGGTCGAACGACCCCACCTCCTCGCCCAGCAGGGCCTCGATCAGCGAGCTGGCGTCGAGGTAGATGCCGATGCCGAGGTTGCCGGAGAAGGAGGGGATCAGGTCCTTCTCCAGGTCGAGGCCGGTGGACTTCTGGATGCGATCGTGCAGCCGGGTGGCGTCGCTGGCGCCGCTGCGGGTCATCTGCTCCCAGAGCGCCTGGGGAGCGGCCGAGATGCGCAGGTAGGCGGCGGCATCGGCGGGGAGCCGGCGGGCGAGGTCGGGGGGCGGGAGCAGCGGCTTGAAGGCGGAGACCAGCGCGTCGCCGGAGAGGTTCTTGAGCTGGGCGAACATCCGCACCTGCACGAACTCGTGGTTGTCGGGCTTGTCGTAGACGGCGAACGCCGAGGACCCCAGCTCGCTGGCGAGCCGGCCGTTGCCGGTGGCGGCCCGGTCGGGCCCGCGCGAGTAGAACACGGCCTCGCCCAGGCCTACGTGGCGGGCGGCGGCCACGAACCCCGGGTCGACGGACAGGCCCTTGTCGGGAGGGAGCGCGGCCACGCTGCGCAGGGCGAGGGCGGGATCGCTGGGCCCGGCGAGGCGCAGGTAGAGGTAGCCCTGGTGCTGGAGCACGCCCACGCTCTCGCCCGCGGCGTTCTTGCCCAGGAGCATCGGCGAGCCGTCGGGAAGCTGGCCGTCGCCCAGCTGGAAGGCGCCGCCGCCGTAGCGCCCCACCGCCTGTTCCGAGGTGAGCAGCCGGCGGGCCACGGCCAGGGAGAGAGCGTCGTCGGAGGTGCCGATGGCGAACACCAGCGCTTCCGGGTCCTGCGGGGTGGTGAAGAGGGCGACGCCCTCGTCGGGATCGAACCCGTGCGCAGCGGCCGCGGCCCCGTCGAGGACGTCGAAGCCGGCGCCCGCGCCTACCGCGCGCGCCATCTCGTCGAGCAGCGCCCCCACCGAGAGGCGGTCGGCGGACTCGCGGTGCACCGCCATCCGCTGCCAGGGGGAAGGGACGAGCAGGACCGCGCGCACGTCGCCCGGCACCGCCATCTGCACCGTCCGCTTCAGTGCGGTGACGTGCGTGCGGGCGGTGCGGGACTGGCCGTCCTTGTCGCGGATGGTCTCCACCACCGTGTACACGCCGGCGCGGGGGAAGGCGTGGGTGACCGAGACCCCTTGGCCCTGGGCGGTGCCATCGCCGAAGTCCCAGAGGACCTGGACGCCCTCCGGGACGGGCTGGGCCTCGCCGAACCGGATCCACACTCCCGAATACGTGGTGCGGTCGGCGCCTGGGTCCGGGTTGATCCGCTTCGCGCAGGAGAGCGCGAGGAGCAGGCAGCAGGACAGGCGGATTCGCATGGCGGCGGGGGATTTACCACACCGGGCCGCGCGGGCGCGGCAAGACGAAAGAGCCTGGGGGCGGTTGACAGTCGCCCCCGCGATCGTTAGAGGTTTCAGAAACTTTTGAAAGTTCGGCAAGAGGACGCGAATGGCGGCGCTCTCATCGGCGGGTCTGTTGGAGCTCCAGGAGGCGGCGGCGAGCCCGCTGGCCCGTCCCTCGGCGGCGCAGCTCTTGCCCGTGGCGCAGTCGGCGGAGGGGATCGCGCGGCTGGAGCGCATGCTGCTCGCGGCCGCCCAGCGGGCGCCGAAGGAGCTGGCTGGCGCCGCGGTGGATCTGGTGAAGGCCGGCGGCAAGCGCGTCCGCCCCCTCTTGGTGCTCCTCTCGGCGCGCGCCGCCGCGCCGGGCAAGCGGGCCCGGGGCCGGGTGGCTCTCGCCCTGGTGGCCGAGATGGTCCACTCGGCCACCCTGCTGCACGACGACGTGATCGACGACGGCCTCACCCGCCGCGGCCTCCCCGCGCCGCGGGTGGCGTACGGGAACGGGGTTTCGGTGATCGCCGGCGACTGGCTGCTGGCGGCCTCGCTGGATCTGGCCCTGCGCGCCGGCGCCGAGGGCGCCCTTCCCGCGCTGGTGCGCACCCTGCGGCAACTGGTGGAAGGGGAATCGAAGCAGATCGCCCTGCGGGGAAAGACGGACTTCAGCGCGGAGGACGCCCTGCAGATCGCCCACCTCAAGACCGGCTCGCTCTTCGCCTTCTGCGGCGAGGCGGGGGCGCTGGCGGCGCGGGCCCGGCCGGAGCTGGCCGTGGCGCTGCGCGACTTCGGGCTGCGCGCGGGGTCGGCCTTCCAGATCGCGGACGACCTGCTGGACTTCGAGTCGGATGCGGCCACCCTGGGCAAGGCGGCCCTGGCCGACGTGGTGGAGGGCAAGCCGTCGCTGCCCCTGGCCATCGCCCTCAAGCGCCTGCCGCCCTTGCGCGAGGAGATGGCCGCCCTGCTCAAGCTCGATCCCGCGGGAGCGGCGGACGAATTGCGCGCCCGGGTGCGCTCCTTCGCCGGCCGCCTCTCCCGCACCGGCGCGCTGGGCGCCGCCCGCCGCATCGCCGAGAAGGAGCGCGACGCCGCCCTGGCCGCGCTCGAGCGGGTGCCCCAGAGCCCCACCCGCGACCTGCTGGCGCAGGTCGCGAGGGCCCTGCTTTCACGAAGCCACTGACCGATGAGCGCCGCCCCCACATCCACCACCCCGGATCCCGACATGGACCCCAAGGAGCAGGAGCGGGCCCTGCTCCACGAGGTGGCGGAGGCGGTGGGCTCGCTGATGGAGTTCTGGGGCTTCAAGCGGGTGATGGGCCGGATCTGGGGGCTGCTCTACCTGCGCGGCGACGCCCTCTCCGCCTCCGAGCTCTGCGACCAGCTCTCCATCTCCTCGGGCGCGGCCTCCATGGCCCTGGCCGAGCTGGAGCGCTGGGCGGTGGTGCGGCGCATCCGCCGGCCGGGCGACCGGCGCGACTACTTCGAGGCGGAGACGGACATCTGGAAGATGATCTCCCGGGTGCTGCGCGAGCGGGAGCTGGCCCAGATCGAGCGCGTGCTGGAGGTCTTCGAGCGGGTGCGGGAGAAGCTGCGCACCCTGCCCGCCCCGGGCGAGCGGACGCGGCTGGACGACATCGCCGACCGGCTGGGCAAGCTGGTCGACCTGGCCCGCGTCGGCCGCGGCCTCTTGGTGGCCATGGTCCAGCAGGGCCGCGTCGACCTGGGCCCCCTGGTCCGCTTCGCCCGCCCGCGGCGCTAGAACTCGACGGCCATGCCGAAGCGCCAGGCACGGTCGGTGAGGATCAGCGCGCCGGTCTTGTGGAAGTTGGAGAGGTAGGTCCAGCCGTACTCGGCGAAGAACGAGGTGCGCTGGATGCCGGTGTCCATGTACGCCTCGTGGGCCAGGCCGGGATCGATGGCGTTGAGGCTCAAGGCCACTCCCAGGGCGGTGGTGTAGCCGTAGGTCCATCCCTTGCCGCGCCCGCCCGCGGAGGAGCTGGAGACGTCGCCGGTGCCGTCCAGCGAGACCCAGAGCGCGCTGGAGAGGCCCGCCTGCGCGTAGGGGATGATGGGGAAGCGCTGCCAGCGTTGCGCCAGCCAGTCGAACCGGTAGGTGGCGATCACCCCGAAGGGCCAGACGTTGAGCAGCGCCGTGTCCTGGGAGGATTGGGGGTTGCCGGGCGTGGAGGAGAGCAGGACGGCCTTGCCGAAGTTCTGCCAGAAGCCCGCCGTGGCCCCGATCATCAGCGACCCGGCCTGGTGGTGCAGCGCCTCCCAGTCGAACTCCAGCTGGTAGCGCAGCGGCACCCGCGATTTGAAGACGTCGTGGTAGGGCGTGCCGCTGAGGCCGGGCTCCGAGTCCACCTTGGGATCGTACTTGTCGATCTTGAAGGCGATGAGGAACCGGGGTCCCGGCTCCTGCGCCCGGGCAGCGGGAGCGAGCAGGGCGAAGAGCGCCACCAGGGCGGCCCCGTCGCGGGCGCGGCGGCGCTTGCGGAGGAGCAGCGCCAGGGCCAGGCCGGCCCCGGCCACCCAGGCGGAGGCGCCGCCGGTGGCGCAGCCGCCCTCCGCGCTGCCGCCGGAGTTGCGGTAGTGGTCGTAGAAGTCCGAGGAGGGGACGGGGATGGCGATCACCTCCGCCGAGGGATCGGAGACGTTCCCGTAGGTGTCGTTGGCGATGATGGTGACGGCGTAGCCGGCGTCGTTCTGCACCGGGTCGCCGTAGTCGGTGCGCTGGATGTCGACGTTGGTGGTGGTGACGTGGGCCGGCGTGCCGCCGTCGGGCGTGGTGCCCTCGGGGACCACGTGGACGTCGAAGGTACCGATGGTGTCGGCTTTGTCTCCCTGCGACCAGTCCAGCCGGAAGTGGTTGTTGCCCGGGGTGACCACGATGCCGATCGGCGGCAGCGGCTTGGCCAGCGCGTACTTGATGTTCACCGACCCGGTGGTGATCACTCCGGAGGTGACGTACTGCAGGCAGAGGATGTTGGTGACCGGGTTGGCCGACCGGCGGGTGAGCAGGTCGGGGTCGTCGCAGTTGGCGGGGGTTCCCGCGTCGGCGGGCAGGGCCATCTGGCTGGCGGTCACCACCTCCGAGTCCGTCTGCAGGTTGGGAGGGTTGTCGATGAAGAAGGAGACGTCGGGCGAGGGCGGGTTGTTGCTGCAGGTGCCCGCGCTGCGCACGCCCATCAGCTGCAGGCGATCGCCGGAGCTGGGCGTGACCTGCAGGTCCCAGCGGGCAATGAGGCTCAGGGTCTTGCAGGTGCTCGAGCCGACCAGGATGTCGGCCGTGGTGTTGTTCACGGTGAACGAGAGGGCAGAGGCCCCGAGAGGCGCTAGCGCGAGTGCGAGAGCGGGGGCCAGGCGCATGTTGGTCCGGGTCATAGCAAGGAAGGGGCCAGCCCCTTCGGCCCGCCCTTGCCGCCCGGCGGCCCCCGCTGGTGACATTTTGTCAGGCCGCGCTATGCCCTCGCGGACAGCTTGTCAGCGTGGTCCCGCACGAGCAGCTCGGCGATCTGCACCGCGTTGGTGGCCGCGCCCTTGCGCAGGTTGTCGCTCACCACGAAGAGCGCCAGGCCGTTGGGTCCGGAGAGATCGGTGCGGATGCGGCCCACCAGGGTGTCGTCGCCCCCCGCGCCCAGCAGCGGCATCGGGTAGATGTGATCGGCCAGCTCGTCCACCACCTTCACCCCGGGCGCCTTGCGCAGGATCTCCCGCGCCTCGGCGGGGCTGATGGGCCGCTCGAAGAAGAGGTGCGCCGCCTCCGAGTGGCAGTAGAAGACCGGCACCCGCACGCAGGTGGCGGAGACCGCCAGATCCGGCAGCCCCAGGATCTTGCGGCTCTCGTTCACCATCTTCATCTCCTCGTCGGTATAGCCGTTGCCGCTGTCCTTGCCGATCTCCGGGAGGAGGTTGAAGGCGATGCGGTGGGGGAACTTCTCGCTCTTCAGCTCGCCCATGTTGAAGAGCGAGCGCGACTGCCTCTCCAGCTCGTCGATGCCCTTCTGCCCCGCGCCGGAGACCGACTGGTAGGTGGAGACGATCACCTTCTTCAGCCCGGCGGCGTCGTGCAGCGGCTTCATCGCCACCACCAGCTGGATGGTGCTGCAGTTGGGGTTGGCGATGATCTTCCTCCCCCCGGGCTTCACCGCCAGCTCCACGTCGCGGGGGTTCACCTCCGGCACCACCAGGGGGATGTCGTCCTGCATGCGGAAGGCGCTGGAGTTGTCGATCACCACCGTCCCCGCGCGGGCGGCGTGGGGGGCGAACTCCCGGGACACCGAGGCGCCGGGGGAGAAGAGGCCGATGTCCACGCCGGCGAAGGAGTCGGGCTTGAGGCGGCGGACCACCACCTCCTCGCCGCGGAACTCCAGCTTGTGCCCCTCGCTGCGCTCGGAGGCCAGCGGGATCAGCTCGTCCACGGGAAAATCCCGCTCCTCGAGCACCTTCATCATCTCGCGGCCGACGGCGCCCGTCGCGCCCGCGATCGCCACCTTGTACTTCCTCATCTCGTTCCTCGCGACCCGAAGCCCTGCACGTAGTCCGGTGCCAGGGTGAAGCAGACGGCTGCATCGTACGACGCCCCGCGCAGGCGTTCCATGCAAAGTCGCGCCACCGCCGCCGCCGGGGGCGTCTTGCGCAGGA
This sequence comes from Myxococcales bacterium, assembly GCA_035498355.1. Classification (GTDB taxonomy): domain Bacteria; phylum Myxococcota; class Myxococcia; order Myxococcales; family 40CM-4-68-19; genus 40CM-4-68-19. The sequence goes on from DATKAG010000336.1 coordinate 16,977, forward strand.
GGCGGGCCCCTTCCGGCAGGCGCAGATCGGCCGCCAGGGCCACCCGGACCCCGCCTTGCGGCTTTCCATCGCGGAAGGGCTGGAGGAAGAGCTCGCCCTTGCGCGCCTCGGTGGCGGCGTAGACCAGGCCGGGTTCGCCCCAGGCGATGGCCTGGAGGCTGGAGGCGCCAGCCAAGGGGAGTTTCCGCGCCCAGGCGATGGCCTTGGCCGCGGCCAGGCCCACCCTGAGCCCGGTGAACGAGCCCGGCCCCAGGCCCACCGCCACCGCCTCGATTCCTTCGAGGTCGCCCAGCGCCGCGGGCAGCACGTCGCCCGCCCGGGCCGGCGGCTCGATCACCCGCTCGCGGAGTACCCGGTCGTCGTCGAGGAGGGCGCAGGAGGTGGACGGGGTACTGGTGTCGAGGGCCAGCACCCTCACTCGAACCACTTCCGCATCGCGTCATTGCGGAACGCGTAGAGCATGAGGGTGAGGAGGAGCGCGATCCCCACCACGTTCGCCACCTCGCGAAAGCGCAGGGAGAGCGGCCGGCGGCGCACCCCCTCGATCAGGGAGGTGAGGACGTGGAAGCCGTCCAGCGGCGGGGCGGGGATCAAGTTCATCAGGCCCAGCACCACGCTGATGGCCCCCATGGTGATCACCAGCTCGCGCCAGCCGTTCTCCGCGGCCTTGCGGGCCACGTCGGCGATCATCAGCGGCCCGCCGATGGCCCGGCTGGAGATGTGGCCGGTGATGATGCGGGCGATGCCGATGGCCTGTGCGCGCACGAAGCCAGAGGTGTTGAGCACCGCCCGCCGGGCCGCGTCGGGGACGGAGTAGCGGATCCAGATGCGCTCGGCGTCGGAGAAGCCGTTCAGGTCGGGCGCGGCGCCCAGGTCGGGGACGTCCTGCAGCACGCCCGCCTCGTCGCGGTCCTTGCGCAGGTGCGGGGTCACCGAGGCGGTCAGCTCCTTGCCTTCGCGGCGCACGGTCACCGGGAGCGGCTGCGTTCCCGCCGCCTTGATCGCCCCGTCCACCTCGTCGCTCCAGGAGAGCGCCGGGCGGCCGTTGACGGCCAGCACCCGGTCCCCGCGCTTCAGCCCGGCCTGGTCGGCGGCGCCGCCGGGCTGGACGGCGAAGAGGGTGAGATCGCTCGCCTCCAGGCCGTAGGCGCCCTTCTTCCCGGGCGCGGGAAGGGAGAAGGTGAGGGCCTTCTGCGCCCAGAGGGTTCCTCCCGGCGCCTCCACCGCCTCGGGCCGGAGCACCTCCAGGCTCACGGGGCCGTCGCGATCGGCGAGCGCTTTCTGCAGCGCCTCCCAGTTGGCCACGGGCGCGCCGTCGAGCTTCGTCACCTTGTCGAAGGTGCGCACGCCCGCGCGGCCGGCGGGAGAGTCGGGCGAGATCACCGTCACCTGGGAGGCCCGGGCCAGGGCGGAGATGCCGATGCGGCCGTGCCGCACCGTCTCGATGGGATTGGTCTCCTCGTGGACCGCGGGGACCAGGCGGAGCGTCTGCCGGGCGCCGGCGCGGTCGATCTCCATGGAGAGGGGCTGCCCGCCGCGGGCGCGGATCATCTCCTGCAGCGCGCTCCAGCCCTCCACCTTCTCCCCGTCGATGCTCAGGATCCGGTCGCCGTAGGTGAGGCCCGCCTGGGCCGCGGGGGACTGGGGCTTCACGTAGCCCACCTTGGCCATCAGGTCCTGGTGGGGGGCGGCGAAGACCGCGAAGTAGAGGACCACCGCGAGCACGAAGTTCGCGGCCGGGCCGGCGAAGGCGATGGCGCCCTTCTTCCAGGGCGGCTGCTCGAGGAATCCGCGGCCGCGATCCTCGGCGGCGACCTCCTCGTAGGGGTTGTCCCCGGCGAACTTCACGTACCCGCCCAGGGGAAGGAGGGAGACGCGGTACTCGGTCTCCCCGGAGGTGAAGCCGAAGAGGCGCGGGCCGAAGCCGATGGAGAAGCGGATGGCCTTCACCCCCAGCCTCTTGCCCACGATCAGGTGGCCCAGCTCGTGGAAGAAGACCACGACGCTGATCACCAGCGCGAAGGAGAAGAGGGTGAAGCCGAGCGACTGGGCGAACGCCATGGACCCTCGAGTCTAAATGTGCATGGCCCGCTGCGCCAGCAGGCTCACCCAATCAGGCGTGCACACAAGAGGACAAAGGGGGCATTGAAGAGGAGGGCGTCGATGCGGTCGAGCAGGCCGCCGTGGCCGGGGAGGAGGCGGCCGCTGTCCTTGGCCCCGAAGGCCCGCTTGAGCATCGACTCGGAGAGGTCCCCCACGGGGCCCAGCACGGCGGCCCCCAGCCCGATCAGCGCCGCTCCCCAGGCGGGGAGCGCGGGGATCCAGATGCACGCGATCACCACCGCCCCGAGGATGCTCCCGGCCAGGCCGCCCAGCGCTCCCTCCCAGGTCTTGCTGGGGGAGATGCGCTCGTAGAGCTTGCGGCGGCCGAAGGCGCGCCCGGTGAAGTAGGCGAAGGAGTCGTTCAGCCAGGTGACGGCGAGGGCGAGGAGGATCCACCACTCCCCCTGGGGAAACCGGCGCAGGGGCAGGAGCGCGGAGAGGAGCAAGCCGGGATAGGCGGCCCCCAGCACCGCCAGCCCCACGCGCCGGGGAGCGTCGGGGATCTCCTCCTCGAAGAGCAGGGCGTCGGCGAAGGCGAGGATCACCACGCCGCTGAGCACCGCGCTGGCGCCCACCCAGCTGTGGGAGATCTCCTCCAGCAGCGGGATGAGGAAGGCGCCCCCCACCGAGACGGCGGCGGCCCCGGTGAGTCGGGGCCTGCCCAGGTAGTTCAGCTCCAGCGCGCAGACGGCGGTGGCGAAGGAGATGAGCAGCGCCAGCGGCACCCCGCCCCGCCAGATCAGCCAGAGCACCCCGGGCAGGAGCACCAGCACGGTGGTGACGCGGACGAGCAGGTTCCGGTTCTTCTCGTTCATGCGGTGGTGCGCAGCTGGGCGCTGGTCTTCCCGAAGCGGCGCTCGCGCTTCTGGAAGTCCTCCAGCGCCAGCAGCAGATCCAGCTCGCCGAAGTCGGGCCAGAGCGTCTCGGTGAAGTGGATCTCCGAGTAGGCGAGCTGCCAGAGGAGGAAATTGGAGACGCGGAACTCGCCGCCGGTGCGCACCACCAGTTCCAGCGGCGGCAGCCCCTCGGTCCAGAGGCGGTCCTCGATGGCCTGGGCGTCGATCGACTCCGGGTCCAGCTCGTCCGCGGCAATCCGCCGCGCCATGGCGATGATCTCCTCCCGGCCGCCGTAGCTCAGGGCCAGGGTGAGGATCATGTCGGTGTGCCCGGCGCTGTCCCGGCGCAGGGCCTCCAGCGGATCGCGCACCCGGGGCGGGAGCCGGTCCAGCTCCCCGATGGCGTGCAGGCGGATGCCGTTCTCCATGATTTCCGGCCGCTCGCGCTGCAGGTAGTCGCGCAGCAGGTCCATCAGCCCGGCCACCTCGTCGGGCGGGCGCTG
>DATKAG010000337.1:0-2848 GCA_035498355.1 Myxococcales bacterium
GGAAGCTCGCGGCCGCCGCCGTCGCCGCCGGGCTCCCTTGCCTGGGCTGGATCGCCGTCCTCCGGATCGCCAATGGCCAATGGCTCCCCAGCGCCTTCCCCACGGCGGCGATGATGAGCCGCTACCCGTTCGTCGCCTCCATCGTCGCCCGGCCCTGGCACTACTACGCCAGCAGCCTGCTCCTCTTCGCGCCGGTGTTCGCGCTGGCGCTCTTGCGCCTGCGCGCCCTGGACCCGAAGGACGCCGGGCCGGCGCTGTGCGCCCTGGCTTTCTTCCTCGCCCTGACGATCTTCGGCCTCATGCACGGCGGCTACCAGAACCGGTACGTGGCGCCGGCCTGGCCGGCCCTGGCGCTGCTGGCGGGAGCGGCGGTGGCGCAACTGCGGACGGCGGGCGTGATCGCGGCCGCGGCGCTCGTCGCCTACGGATCGATCGGCGCGGCGGAGTACGCCGTCTTCCGCACCCCGCGCTTCGCGGATTTGCGCGCCTCGGTGGCGGAGCAGTTCCTCGCTCTCTTCCGCTAACGACCGGGCGCCAGCGTATCGAGCCCCTCGCGGCCGATGTTCGGGTCCCAGACGAAGATGGTGTCGGAGACCAGGTTCTCCTCGTGGAAGGGATCCTTGGCGAGGATGGGGCCGATCTCGGAGGGGTCGTTCACCCGCAGCAGCATCGCCCCGCCCGAGCGGGGGACGAAGGGCCCCGAGCACACCATCTTTCCCTGCGCGTGCAGCTCCCGCAGGTAGGCGCGGTGCCTGTCTACCGTCTTCAGGATCCGATCGAGGGGAACGTCGTATCTCAGCGCGACGAAGGCATAGAGGGCCATGCCCGGCCTTCTACCACCGCTTGCGCCTCTTCCGCGCCCTGGGGGGAGCGCTGGGCTCGGGGGTGGCGAGCCGGGAGAAGCTCTCCTCGGCGTCCGCGAGGAGGCCGGCGGCCTCGGCCAGCGCCTCCTCGGCCGCGAGCCCGTAGACGAGCGCATCGGCCAGCTCGGTCTCGATCAGGTCGCGGATGTCGATCTGCATGCGAATTACGGTAGACCGCTGGTCCGACATGGCAACTTTTCCTCTGCTGCTGCTGCTCGCCGCCGCCCAGACGCCAGCCGCTCGCGCCCGCGAGGTGGCGGTCCGGCTCCCCTTCGCCTATCGCGCCTGGCTGGAGCTGCGCCGGGAGGCGGGCGCCCTCAACGACCCCGCCTTGCGCGCCGCGGTAGAAGCCCAGCTCCTCGCTCCCTGGCTGCCGCCGGAGACCTGGGCGCTGTCCCACCTCGCCGAGGCCCGGAGCCTGCTGGGCGATCCCCAGCTCGAGCTGCCTCCGGCGAAGAAGGGGGACTTCCTCGCCGCGCCGGGCGGCGAGTGCGAGGGCGGGCACCACGGGTATCCTGGCGGGCTGGCGGTGCACACCCTTTCCAACCTGCGATCGGCGCGCGCCATCGCCGAGGGCTACAAGCACGTCTACGGGCTGGACCTGCACGCCGATCAGCTCACCGCGGCCGTCCTCTGGCACGACTCGCTCAAGGCCGGAACGCTGCCCTGGCGGCGCGACGGCTCCTGCGGGCCGGAGCCGCAGATCGCGGGGACGGGGGCGCACCACGTGCTGGGGCTCGCCGCCGGCATCCTCCGCCACCTGCCTCCCGAGCTGCTGGCGGTGATCGCCGCCGCCCACAGCCCGGACCCCAAGCTCGTGTGCTCCTGGCTGGAGGCGGCCTCCCTCATCGCCCAGGGAAGCAAGATGACCTGCCCCACGCGGCAGACGGTGGAGGAGTTCATCCACCACCAGTCCGACGCGGACGCCGGCCTCGCCGGGCTGGCCTGGTCGCGCTACGTGGCGGGCACCCCGAAGGGGTGGGAGCGCTTCGACGCGCTCCGGCAGGACGGCAACGACCTGCTGCTCTTCAGTCGCTCTCCTTGACCCCGCGGCGCGGGCAGAGGCGGAGCACCGGGCAGCGCGAGCAGTGGGGGCGCCGCGACTCGCAGGTGCGCCTGCCGTGCCAGATGAGGAGCTGGTGGGCCCTTCCCCAGAGGCGGTCGGGCAAGAGGGCGGAGAGGTCCTCCTCCACCTTGCGCGGGTCCTCGTTCCGGGTGAGCCCCAGGCGGCGGGAGACGCGGCCCACATGCGTGTCGACGGGCAAGGCCGGGGTGCCGAAGGCATGGTTCACCACCACCCCCGCCGTCTTCCAGCCCACGCCGGGCAATTCGCAGAGCTCCTCGCGCAAGCGGGGGATGCGGCCTTCGTGGTCGCGGGCGATGCGGGTCATGGCCTCGTGCAGGTTCTTCGCCTTGCCCCGCCAGAGGCCGACCCGCTTGATCTGCTCGCCCAGGACCTGCGGCGTGCTCTTCGCGTAGTGCGCGGCCGTCGGGTAGCGAGCGAAGAGCGCGGGGGTGACCTGGTTCACCACCGCGTCGGTGCACTGGGCGGAGAGCATCACCGAGACGAGGAGCTGCAGCTCGTCCTCGTACTCCAGGGCGATCTTCGCCTCGGGCATGGCCTTGGAAAGGCGCCGGACGATGTCCGCGAAGCGGCGGGAGCGATCTGCTTTCGATTCCCGGGGCACCCCGGGCGCGTTTATCATGCCCGGCCTGCTGGAGCACGGAGCCCCCGATGGACCTCATGGACCTGCGAAGCGACACCGTCACCCGTCCCACCGCCGGCATGCGCAAGGCCATGGCCGCCGCCGAGGTGGGCGACGACGTCTACGGCGAGGACCCCACCGTCAACGCGCTGCAGGAAAGGATCGCGGCCCTCCTGGGAAAGGAGGCGGCGGTCTGGGTGCCCACCGGGACCATGGCGAACCAGATCGCCCTCGGCTCCTTGGCGGGGATGGGCGACGAGGTGATCTGCGACCGCCACT
>DATKAG010000338.1:0-23037 GCA_035498355.1 Myxococcales bacterium
GCCGGAGAGGTCGATCACCGGCCGGTCCACCGCGGCGAGGAGGAAAGCGAAGAGGAGCGGGCAGGTCACGCGGATCTCACGGTCGGAAGTTGAGCACCACGCCGTTGTCGCGCAGCGAGCGCGCCAGGTCGGCCGGAGGGGCGGGCAGGGCTGCCTGCTGGATGGCGCGCTCCAGCGCCTGGTCGAAGAAGGCGTTGCCCGACTTGACCTGGAACTCGTGCCTGAGGATGCGGCCGTCCGAGCCGATCCAGGCGATCACCGAGGCGGTGAGGTAGAGCCGCTCCCGCTCCGAGATCACCGAAGGCACGATGTAGTGCTCGAGGATGGCGTCGTGCACGGCCGTGAAATAGGCGTCGCCCTCCTCGGCGGAGGTGGCGGTCCCCTCCGGCGAGCCGGTGGCCGAGCCGGCCCGTTCGGGATCGGGCGCCTCCTTCGCGTCGGGATCGGCCCGCCCTGCCGCCCGGGCGATGGCGCGCTCCATCAGCTCGCGCCGGGTGGGCTCGTGCTTCGCGGGCGCGGTGGGCGCGGCCTTGGTGGAGGGCGCGGGCAAGGAATGGGGGGCGGAGGCGGCGGCGGGAGGCGGCGACTCCTTGCGGGGCAAGAGGTGCGGGTCGCGCGGCCGCCCCAGCGCCACCATGTGGGCGATGATCGGCTTGCGCGGCGGCCGGGCCCGGTCGAACAGGCGCGGCAGCCAGAACGCCGCCACCAGCACCAGGAGGTGGAGCAGCACGGCCAGGCCCAGCGCGGGCAGGGCGGGCATGGTCTTGCGGGGCGCGAGCAGGCTGCGCGGGGCGCCGGCGATCAAGGCTTCCTCAGCTCCTTGTCGGGCTCGGTGATCATCCCCAGCGACTCCACGCCGGCCCGGCGGGCCACCGCCATGATCTCCACCACCTGCCCGTAGGGCAGCGAGCGGTCGGCGTGCAGGTACAGCTCCTTCTCCTTCTGGATCCGGGCGTTGGCGGAGAGCTTGCGCTCCAGGTCCGCCGGGGAGATCTCGGTGCTCCCCAGATAGACCCGCCGGTCCCGGGTGATGGTGAGCACCAGCTTCTCCTCCGAATGCTCCATCTGCTGGGCCGAGGCGCGGGGCAGGTCCACCTTCACCCCGCTCTGGATGAGCGGGGCGGTGACCATGAAGATGATGAGGAGGACCAGCATCACGTCCACCAGCGGGGTGACGTTGATGTCGGTCATCGCCCGGCGCGGCCCGGACTCTGAGGAGCCGAACGCCATCAGGCGGCCTTCTTGAAGATGTGCCGCTTGATGATGTTGAGGAAGTCGGCGCTGAAGTTGCGCATCTCGTTGTCCAGCACCCGGATGCGGGAGTTGAAGGCGTTGTAGGCCACCAGGGCGGGGATGGCGGCGAAGAGCCCCACCGCGGTGGCGATCAGCGCCTCGGAGATGGGCCGGGCCACGGTGGCCAGGTTGGCGTTGCCCGCCGCGTAGATGTCGCGGAAGGCGCCCATGATCCCCCAGACGGTGCCGAAGAGGCCCACGAAAGGGGCGGCGGCGGCGGTGGTGCCGAGGAAGGGGATGCTCTGCTCCAGCGTGGTCAACTCGGCGTTGGCGGCCCGGGCCAGGGCCCGCTCCACGTTCTCGAATCCGCCCAACTGGTCGTGCAGCGAACCCTCCTCGGGAGCGGCGGGCCGGGCCTGGGTCACCTTGGAGAGCTCCACGTACCCGGCGCGGAAGACCTGCGCCACCGGGCTCACCGGCATCTGTTCGCTGGCGCTGTAGATGGAGTCCAGCCGCTTGCTCCGCCAGAAGGTCTCCAGGAACTGCAGGCTCTCCGCCTGCGCCCGGCGCAGGTGCAACAGCTTGCGGAAGATGATGGTCCAGCTGGCGAGGGAGGAGAGGACGAGGATCACCAGCACGCCGCTCACCACCGGCCCGCCGTGCGTGACCATCTCCAGGTAGTTCAGGCTGCTGCCGCCCATGGCGGGCGCGGTTGTCCCTCGCACGATGAGTGCTGTCAACGAAGGAACCGCCCGGTCGATCCGCCGGGGGGTGTGACCTGGGAGCACCCCCGGGGGTCTGAATGCCGGGGCGGAAGAGACGTCTGATCGGCCAGGAGGTCCCGCATGCGCCGCATCCTCGTGCTCTCCCTGCTGGGTGCGGCAGCTTGTTCGCCGACCCGGTCGGAGCTGGTGGTGTACTGGACGTTCGGCGGGTCTTCCTGCTCCGACGCCGGCGTGACCACCATCGCGGTGGACATCGCCGGCGAGGTGCTCACGCCCAACCAGTTCTCCTGCAAGGAGGCGAGCCAGGGCGCCAGCCTGGGCTTCTACCTCGACGGCGACTACCAGCTCACCGTCAGCGGCTACGACGCCAGCGGCGACCTCGCGTACCAGAGCACCCAGACGCTGACCGTGCGAGGCGGCACCGACAACACCTTCTCCGTCGACGTGGCACCGGTAGCCACCGCCTCCGTCACCCTGCACTGGACCTTCGCCGGCAAGAGCTGCGCGCAGGCGGGGATCGCCGTGGTGCACGCCAGCGTGGATGGCCAGGTGCTCACCGACCTGAACGACGACGCGGACCTGCCCTGCACCTCGGGCGGGATCGACGGCACCACCATCTCGCCGCTCTCCGCCGGGCGGCACACCATCGATCTCATCGGCGTGGACGGGACGGGGGCCTCGACCTACGCGGTCCCCGCGCCCTTCACCGCCACGGTGGTGGCCGGCCAGGACGCGCTCTACACGCCGAACCTGCTCGCCTTCACTTCCACCGAGGCCTTCGCCAACCTGAGCTGGACCTTCGGGGGCAAGAGCTGCGCGGGGGCGGCCGTCGACCAGGTGACCATCTTCGTGGACCCCGACGCGAACGGGAACGGCGGCGTCAACGCCGGAACGGTGCCCTGCAACACCTCCGGGACCGACGGCGCCTCCGTCTCCGGGCTGGACGGCGGCAAGCACTCCTTCGCCATCGTCGGCAGCCGCGTCTCCGGTGGCACTTCCACCCCCCTCTACCGCACGCACCAGCCGCTGGCCTCCCTCTTCGCCATCGGTTTGACCACCGAAGTGCTGGTGAGCGCCGAATCGTTGCCGTGATACAGACGGAACGGTGAACGCCGGCGCGCCCATCGGGGTGTTCGACAGCGGGGTGGGCGGTCTGACGGTGCTGCGGGCGCTCACCTCGCGGCTCCCAGGCGAGGAGACCATCTACCTGGGCGACACCGCGCGCGTCCCCTACGGCACCCGGTCGGGCGAGGTGGTGATCCGCTACGCTCTCATGTCCGCCCGTCACCTGGCGCAGCAGGGGATCAAGCTCCTGGTGGTGGCCTGCAACACCGTCTCCGCTTACGGCCTTCCGGCTCTGGCCGACGCGCTGCCCATCCCGGTGGTGGGAGTGATCGAGCCGGGCGCGCAAGAGGCCGCCGCGCGCACCCGGGGCGGAACCATCGCCGTTCTGGGCACGCCGGCTACGGTGGAGTCGGGCGCCTACCAGGCGGCGCTGCGCCGCCTGGCGCCTCTCGCCCCCGTGATCGCCCGAGCCTGTCCGCTCTTCGTGCCATTGGCGGAGGAAGGATGGACGGAGGGCGAGGTCCCGCGCCTGGTGGCGGAGCGATACCTGGCGGACCTGCGCCGCACCGGCGTGGATACGGCGGTGCTGGGGTGCACGCACTATCCGCTCCTGGCGCGCACCATCGCGGAAGTGCTGGGGCCGCAAGTCGCCATCGTCGACAGCGCGGAGGCGGTGACCCGGAGCGTCGCCGATCTCCTCGCCACACGTGGGATGTTGCGCTCCAATGTGGGTAGTGCGCCGCGTCACCGCACGCTTTGCACCGACGCTCCCGGGCGTTTCCGGGCCGTGGCCGAGCGCTTCCTCGGCCGGCCCGTGGAGAAGGTGGAACTGGTCGATTTAGTGGCCTGATCGGGGGGATTTTCCCGAGCGGCTCGCCTGTTTCGCAAGCTGGCGGGTCCTCGGTTCTTTTGGTAATTCTGGACAGGGGAAAATGAAGACTTCGAAGGCCGGTGCCCCAGTCGTGGGGTTCAATCACAACGTAAAGTACGGCCCGCGCGTGTATCACGTGCAGACCGAGGACTCCGGCCTGCCTCACGCCCACTACATCACGCACCTGTTCGTGGGCGGGAACATCGTCGCCAGCATCAAGTCGAGCTACGCCGATCAGGTCCAGGGCCCCGATCTGCAGAAGCTGGTGCGCGGGCTGATGGAGACGCAGCACAAGGCGATGCTCAAGCGGCTGGTGAGCGGCGAATTCGACGAGATGGCCGAGCGCCTCTCCGCGCCCCACTACGAGCCGGGCGTGCTCGCCGACGGGACCAACACCGCCTCCTACGTGAACGCGCATCCGGCCGCCCCGGCGGCGCGGCCGAACGGGGCGACGAAGCCCGCGGCCAGACCTTCGCCGCCGCCCGCCGTCAAGCCCGCGACGCCTCCGTCCCCGGTGCACGTGTGGCAGCCCGCTCCTCCGGCGGCCACTCCCAGGCGCAGCCCCGGGGCGCCGCTCCCCGCCGTCACTCGCCAGCCCTCGCAGCCGACGCGGCCCACCAGCCCGCCGCGCATGGCGCCGGTGGTGGCGCCGGCCCGGCCGGCGGCGGCCCGGCCCGCCTCGGCGCCCACCTTCTTCAGCGACAGCCCGGTGGAGACGCCAACCGACGATCTGCCCACGCTCTTCGCCGAAGAGCTGATCAGCGAGAAGAGCCTCGACGAGGTGATCCTCGCCTTCCTTTCCGCGGACCTCGAGCCGCCCAAGTAGGCCGCCATGAGAACACTCGCCGCCGCCTCCCTGCTCGCCCTGCTCTGCGCCTGCAGCGGGTACACCAGCGGAGACCAGAGCGGGGGAGGGGGACCCGTGGGGAATGCCGACTCCGGCCAGAATGGCGGCGACGGCGGCCCGGACGGGGGCGACGGAGGCGGCCCGGACGCCGGCCCCGACGCCGGATGTGTCCAACTCTCCCTCAACGTCCAGGCCATCGACAGCTGCGCCTTCATCACCCCGACCACGACCACGGCCGCCGTCTCCGTCGATTCCCCGCCCGGCTGCGCTGTGACCATCAACCTGGCGACCGCGAGCAGCCCCTGTGTGGGTGTGGCCAGCCACGGGACTCTCGACGCGTTCGACGGCGGTTGCACGGGCATCGGCCTTCCCTGCACCTCCCCCTCGCTGCCGGGCACGCTCACCTGCACCACCGCCACTGGCACCTGCACCATCCGCATCTGCGACGCGGGGGTGTGCAGCCTATGATCCAGCTGTTCCACGTCAAGAAGACCTACCCCGGCGATCCCCCGGTGCTGGACGACATCACCCTGAAGATCGACAAGGGCGAGTTCGTCTGGCTGACCGGCCCCTCGGGCGCGGGCAAGACCACCCTCTTGCGCCTCCTCTTCTGCGCCGAGCAGCCCACCAGCGGGCAGATCCTGGTGGGGGGCCGCAACATCGGCCGCCTCAGCCAGACCGGCGTGCCCTACCTGCGGCGGAACATCGGGGTGGTCTTCCAGGACTTCAAGCTGCTGGAGAACCGCACGGTGCTGGAGAACGTGGGCTACGCCCTGGAGGTGCTGGGCGCCTCCGACTCCGAGATCCGCGAGCGCTCGCGCCGGCGCCTGGGGCAGGTGGGCCTCTCGCACAAGGCCACCAGCCTCCCCCGCAGGCTCTCCGGCGGAGAGCAGCAGCGGGTGGCCATCGCCCGCGCCCTGGTGAACGAGCCCACCATCCTCCTCGCCGACGAGCCCACCGGCAACCTCGATCCCTCGCTCACCGACAGCATCCTCCAGCTCCTCTTCGACGCGAACGCGCGCGGCACCACGGTGATCGTCGCCACCCACGACCGCGGGCTGCTCCAGCGCTGGCACCGCCGCACCATCGGGCTGGAGAAGGGGAAGCTGGTGTTCGACGCATGATCGCCCACGTCTTCTACCGGCTCTCGCGGCGGGCCGCGGTCAACCTCTGGCGGGCGCCCTTGCCCTCGCTGGTCTCGGTGCTCACCATCGGCCTGGCGCTCTTCATCGGCGCCTCCTTCGTGCTCGGGCTCTTCACCGCCCGGGCGCTGCTCACCAGCTGGGGGGCGCAGGCCAGCATCACCCTCTACCTGGACCCGGCCGTGAGCGACACCGACGCGCGGATGATGGCCCAGGAGCTGCGCGGGCGCGGCGATCTCCTGGTGCGCTACGTGGACCCGCCCGCCGCCCTCAAGCGGCTGCGCACGGACCTGGGAGAGCTGGCCAGCGCGCTCGACGGGCTGACGCACAACCCGCTGCCCCCGTCGCTGGAGGTGACGCCGCGCGAGCCGCTGCGGGGGACGGCGCTGCGGGTGCTGGCCGCGGAGATGGGGCAGCTCAAGGGCGTGAAGGACGTGGAGTACGGGCGGGAGTGGCTGGACAAGCTGGAGGCGCTGGGGCGCGGCCTGCGGGCCTTCGCCGCGGGGGCCATGCTCGCCATCCTCGGGGCGGCCCTGCTGGTGGTGGCGAACACCATCCGCCTCGCCGTCTATGCCCGGCGCGACGAGATCGAGATCATGAAGCTGGTGGGCGCCACCGACGGGTACGTGCGCGCGCCCTTCCTCATGGAAGGGGCCCTGCAGGGCCTGCTCGGCGCCGGGGTGGCGGTGGCGGCGGTGCTCTCGGCGCAGCACTGGCTGCTCCCCTACGCCATCGAGGCCTTCGCCTTCGCCGCCGGGGTCAGCGCCCCCCACTTGATGGTGCGGCATGCCGCCGCCATCGTCACCGCCGGCGGCCTGGTCGGATTCGGCGGGAGCTGGATCGCGGTGGCCCGGTTCCTGCGCACATGATCGCCCTGCTCGCCGCCGCCGCGCTCGCCCTGCCCGAGCTGCAGCAGCGGCTGGCCGCGGAGCGCGAGGCGGCCCAGAAGCTGGCGGGGCGCGAGGCCAGCGTGCTGGGGCGGCTGGCGGACCTGGAGCGGCAGATCGAGCTGGAGTCCAGGGCCCTGCGCGCCGCCCAGGTGCGGCTGAAGGCGGCCACCCAGCGCCTCGGGATCGCCGAGGAGCGCGCGGGCAAGGCGCAGGGCCAGCTGGACAAGGCCACGGCGGTGGTGGAGCCCAGGCTGGTGGCCCGCTACCGCCTGGGGCGCGAGGGGTACGTGCGCTTCCTCCTCGGCTCCAGGAGCATCGCCGACCTGCTGCAGCGGCGGCGGCTCTTCAACACCCTCTTGCAGTCCGACCTGGACGCGCTGGCGGTGCTGCGCGCCCAGGCCCAGGTGGCCAAGGCCGCCCGCGACGAGCTGGCCGACGCGCACGCCGAGCAGGACCAGAGCGTGATGATGGAGGCCGAGCGGCGTGCCTCCCTGCACGAGAAGGTCGATCAGCAGAGGACGCTGCTCGCCTCGGTGCAGAAGGAGAAGGCGCTGCACGAGCAGGCGGTGCGCGAGCTGGAGGAAGCGGAGAGGGACCTGACGCACCGCCTGGCCGAGATCCGCCGCTCCCATCCCGCGCTGGTCACCCCCGAGATCCTCCTCAAGGCCTCCATCCGCAAGGCCCGGGGCAAGCTGCCCTTCCCGGTGGAGAAGGGGAAGGTGGAGGTGCCCTTCGGGCGGGCGGTGGATCCCCGCTTCGGCACCGTCACCCTGCAGACGGGCATCGACGTGCGCGCCCCCATCGGCACTCCCGTGCACGCCGTCTGGGACGGCAAGGTGGCGCACGCCGGCTGGTTCAAGGGATTCGGCAACCTCCTCATCGTCGACCACGGCGACGGCGTCTTCTCGCTCATGGCCCACCTCGACCAGCTGCAGAAGGCGCTGGGCGACACCGTCCGGGCGGGCGAGGAGGTGGGCACGGTGGGGGAGACGGGCTCGCTCAAGGGGCCCTACCTGTACTTCGAGATGCGCGACGGCCAGAAGGCGCTCGACCCCGAGCGCTGGCTGACGCGCAAGCGTCCGCGGAAGGGATCCTTGCTCGCGGGCGCCAAAGGAGGAGCGGCGAAATGAAGAGGTTTCTCCTGCTCTGCGCTTGCGCCACCCTGGGCGGCTTCCTGGCGGTAGGCGTGGCCAAGGCGGCGCGCGACCCGGCGGGCCCCTACCGCAAGCTGGACGTCTTCAGCCACGTGCTCTCCCTGATCGAGAACAACTACGTGGAGAGCGTCGACGAGACCCGGCTCCTCTACGGCGCCATCGACGGCATGGTGCGCACCCTGGACCCGCACTCCACCTTCATGGACCCGCGCTCCTACGCCGCCCTCAAGGAGGAGACGGAAGGGGAGTACGGCGGGGTGGGGCTGGAGCTGGGCACGCGGGACGAGGAGGTGGTGGTGATCGCCCCCATCGACGACACCCCCGCCTCGCGCGCCGGGTTCCAGCCCGGCGACCGGCTGCTGGAGATCGACAGCAAGTCGCTGCGCGGCTGGCGGGAGACGGAGGCGGGCCGGGCGCTGATGGGCCCGCCCGGGACCAAGGTGACGGTCAAGGCCCAGCGCGCCTCCTGGAGCGAGCCGCGGAGCTTCACCCTGGTGCGCGACGTGGTCCGGGTGGTGTCGGTGGAGGAGAAGCTGTTCGACAGGAAGCTGGCCTACGTGAAGATCAAGACCTTCCAGGACCGGACCGACTCGTACCTGCGCAAGGCGCTGGAGTCCTTGCGCTCCAGGTCGGACGGGCAGATCGGCGGCCTGGTGCTGGACCTGCGGCACAACCCCGGCGGCCTGCTCGACCAGGCGGTGAAGGTGGCGGACCGCTTCCTGGACGGCGGGGTGATCGTCACCACCAAGGGCCGGGGCGGCAAGCACGTGGAGGTGGAGAGGGCGACGGGGAAGGGGACCGAGCCCCGCTACCCGATGGTGGTGCTGGTGGACGGGGGCACGGCCAGCGCCAGCGAGATCGTGGCCGGCGCGTTGCAGGACTCAGGCCGGGCGGTGCTGATCGGCACGCGCACCTTCGGAAAGGGTTCGGTGCAGACGGTGATCGAGCTGGAGGACGGATCGGGCATCAAGCTCACCATCGCCCGCTACTACACGCCCAGCGGGCGCAGCATCCAGGAGCGGGGCATCATCCCCGACCTGTGGGTGAAGTCGGACGCGGGGGACGACGACGCCCCGCGGGAGCGCAGCCTGCCCGGGCACTTCAAGGGCGAGGAGGGCGGACTGATCGCGGCGGCGTCGCTGCAGCCGCCGGCGCCGCAGCCGGCGGCGCCCGGCGATCCGGCCGACGACCCGCAGCTCAAGGTGGCGCTGGACACCCTGCGCACCTGGCCCGAGTTCCAGCGGACGCTGCCGCAGCCGGCGGTGCGCACGGCGCACCCCTGATCGGCGGGAGCCAGGACGCGGGCCTCGGGCGATTGATCGAGGTCGCCGCGCAGGCGGTGCGGCTGCGGGCGGAGTGGACGTCGCTGACCCGTCTGCCGGCGGGGATGGTCGAGGCCCTGGTGGCGGCGGAGCTGGTCCGGCCGGAGCGGGGCGAGCTGCTGCGGGGGCATTACGGGACGGCGATGCCCGCGCTGCGCTCCTGGCAGATCGAGGGCCGGGAAGGAGCGCAGCAGAGGGTCTTCGGCTCGCCGCTGCGGCTGCGGCGCATGCCCAGGCTGCGGGCGGCGCTGGAGGCGCTCTTTGCCCTGGTGGCGGAGGCCGGGCTGGCCGGCAGGGACTGCCTCGGGGCGGCGACTCCTCTGGATCTGGTGGAGGGGCGCACGCTCGCCGAGGTGTACGCCGGCTGCCACTTCGGCGGATCGATGCCGATGCTCTATGCGTACCCGGCCAATCTCGCCGATGCTCTCGAGAGCGACCCGCTGGAGGTCATCGACGCCAGGCTGGTGGGGCCCCTCTTGCACGAGCTTTCCCACTTCCATGCGCAGGATCCTCCGGCGCCGGCCAACGTCCACGAAGGGCTGGCGGCGTTCATCGGCAGCGAGGCCTGGCCGGCGCAGGTCTGCCCGGAGCCGGGGGGCGAGGACGCCATTCCCGGCGCGGCGTACTTCGCGGCGCTGGGCGGATGGATCGCCCGCGCCATCGGCTGGCGGGAGGCGCTGCGGGTGCAGGCCGGGGCGCTCGATCTGCGCCAGGCGCTGGGGCCCCCCTGCGCCGCGGCCTTGCGCCTCTACGGCTTCCTTCCCTTCCTCCAGTCGGGAGCGCCGCACCTCCTGTCGGACGCCTTCCATCCCGGGCGGTGGTGGAAGCTGATCGACCTGCACCGCGACGATGACCTGGCCCGGGAGTTCCACGGGCGATTGGTCGAGCCGCTGCTTTCCGGCGCCCCGGCGCGCGAGGAGGACTGGAACGCCGCCCTCGACGCGCTCCCCTGGCCCGGGCTTCCCGCCTGGCGCGACGCGCCGGGTCCTCTCGATGGCAAGCTCGCCGCGCTGGCCGAAAATGCCCTGCGCGTCCGCGTCGTCCGACGCGGCGGGACCTTCATCGCCTGCCGGGCCGATCCCGCTCCGGCTCCCACCCTTGACCGGCCCGCCTGCGAATTGCGCGCCGATTGGCCGGGCCCCGACGACCTGGGAGCCCCGCCGGCCTTCCCCTGGCCCCCGGCCCTGTGCTCCGGGCCCGCCAAAGGCTAGCCTCGGCGCGTGGCGCGGCTCTTTCTCATCAATCCGCCGACCGACGAGACGGTGCGCACGCCGCTGCTCTCGTTCCTCTACCTGGCGGCCTCCGTGCGGCGCGCAGGGCACGAGGTGGCGCTGCTGGACGCCAGCGCGCCGTTCGCTCCCAAGGATCCGGCGGAGATCGCGGCCCGGGTCCTCGCCTTCCGGCCGACGCTGATCGGCATCCACTGCAAGACGCTCTACGTCCAGGACGCGTACGGGCTGGCGCGCGCCTTCGCAGGCTGCGCCGTCCCCCTCGTGTGCGGCGGTCCCCATCCCACGGTCGTGCCCCTCGAGCCGCTGGACTTCGGATTCGACTTCTCCTTGCGGGGAGAGGGCGAAGAGACGCTGGTCGAGCTTTGCGAGGCCGTCGACGGGAAGCGGCCCCTGGGAGCGGTCCGCTCGCTGGCCTGGAAGGGCGGTTTGAACGAGCCGGCCGGTTTCCTCCTCGATCTCGACGCGCTCGCTTCTCCCCTGGACGCCCTCGACCTGTTCGACCCGCGCTGGTACGGCGCGAAGGAGACCCTGTCCCCGGCCGGCCTGCTGGCTTCGCGCGGCTGCCCCGCGGCCTGCACCTTCTGCAGCAACAACGTCACCGGGCGCCGCTATCGCTACCGGAGCGCCCCGGCCATCGCCAGGGAGATCGCGGAGCTTCGCGACCGGGCCGGGATGCGGGCGTTCTCCTTCTTCGACGACTCCTTCGCCGTGGGCCGCAGGCGGATGATCGAGCTGTGCGAGGCGCTGCGTCCCCTGGGCGTGCACTGGACCTGCACCGCCCATCCTGCGCACCTCGACAAGGACATCCTGCGGCGGATGCAAGGGGCGGGATGCGCCGGGGTGGACATCGGGATGGAGAGCGGCGATCCGGGGATGCTCCTGCGCATCGGCAAGGGGGTGACGGTCGAGCGCGTGCTCCAGGTCCTGGAGGAGGCCGGCGACCTGGGCCTGCACTGCATGGTCAACCTCATGTTCGGCTGGCCGGACGAGACGATGGAGGAGCTTCGCGCCACGGTGGATTTCATCGAGCGGGCCGGGCCGCTGGCCGCCGCCTTCAACGCCAGGGGCGTGCTCGTCCCCTACCCGGGGACGCGGATCTACCAGGAGCACCACCGACGCTTCGGCTTCGGCGAGTGGTGGATCCGCGAGCCGCCGCTGCGCTATCGCCCCTTTCCCGCCTCCTGGTCGCTCTCCGAGGTGAAGCGCGCCTACGCCGACGACGCCGCCCTGGAGCGGAACTACTTCCGGCATTCCCCGGGCCACCTGGCGTTGATGGCGGACGGTTTGCGCCGCAAGGCAGATGCCACCTACGCCCGGCTATGCACAAATCATGGCCTCGGGCAGTCGCCGCACGTTGCGGCTGCAGGGGCCCGCTGATCGAGGTTTGCGCAGTGCATCCCAGTCTGGCCGGCCGTTTGACAAGCGACCGGGCGTCACGTACAGTCCCGCGCCACTCCGGGCCGATACTCCCGGAATTGCTAGTGATTTTGGAGCGTCGATGACCTGGGTGGAGGTGCTTTTCCTCGCGACCTATTTCCTGGTCCTGGTGGTCCTCTCCATCTACGGCTCCCACCGGTACGTGATGGCGTACCTCTTCTACAAGTACAAGGGCAACCTCCCGGCGCCCAAGGGAAAGTTCGCTCGCCTGCCCCGCGTCACCATCCAGTTGCCGATCTTCAACGAGATGTACGTAGTGGAACGGTTGATCGACGCGGTGGCGCGCATCGAATACCCGCGCGACCGCCTGGAGATCCAGGTCCTGGACGACTCCACCGACGAGACCCAGGGCATCGCCCGCGCCCGGGTCATCCGCTTGCGCCAGCAGGGCCTCGACATCTCCTACCTGCACCGGGAGAACCGGCGGGGCTACAAGGCGGGGGCCCTGCAGGAGGGCCTGGCGGTGGCCCGGGGCGAGCTGATCGCGGTGTTCGACGCGGACTTCGTGCCCGCGAGGGACTTCCTGATCCGCTCCGTCCACTTCTTCACCGAGGAGAGGGTGGGGATGGTGCAGGTGCGCTGGGACCACCTGAACCGCGACTACTCCCACCTCACCCAGGCCCAGGCCATCTTCCTCGACGGCCACTTCGTCATCGAGCACACCGCCCGCAACCGCAGCGGCCGGTTCTTCAACTTCAACGGCACGGCCGGGATCTGGCGGCGCCAGACCATCGAGGACGCCGGCGGGTGGCAGCACGACACCCTCACCGAGGACCTGGACCTCAGCTACCGGGCCCAGCTCGCCGGCTGGCGATTCGTCTACCTTCCCGAGGTGGTCTCCCCCGCCGAGGTGCCGGTGGAGATGAACGCCTTCAAGTCGCAGCAGCACCGCTGGGCCAAGGGGAGCATCCAGACCGCGCGCAAGCTCCTTCCCCGGATCCTGCGCAGCGATCTCTCCCGGGAGGTGAAGGTGGAGGCCTTCTTCCACCTCACCGCCAACTTCACCTATCCCTTGATGATCCTCCTCACCGTGCTGATGCCGGTGAGCATGGTGATCCGCTTCAAGCACGGCTGGTACGAGGTCCTGATGCTGGACCTGCCCTTCTTCTGCACGGCGACCATGAGCGTGGTGATCTTCTACGTCGCCAGCCAGCGGGAGATCGGCATGGCCTGGTGGAAGCGCCTCAAGTACCTGCCCTTCATCATGGCCCTGGGGATCGGCATGTGCGTGAACCAGAGCAAGGCGGTGATCGAGGCCCTGGTGGGCTACGAGACGGGCTTCACCCGCACGCCCAAGACGGGCATGCAGGGGCGCGACCGGAGCTGGCTGGGCAAGCGCTACCGGACGCTGCTCACCGCCCAGCCGCTGCTCGAGCTGGCCCTGGGCGCCTACCTCACCAGCGCCATCTGGTTCGCCCTGGACAAGGGAGTCTATTTCTCCCTCCCCTTCCTCCTCCTCTTCCAGTGGGGGTTCTTCTACGTGGGCCTGGTCTCGCTGCTGCAGGGCCGGTTGGGCGCGCTGCTGCGCTGGGCGCGCGGGCCCGCGGAGGACGCGGCGCCGGCGCTGGAATAGCGGCAGTGGGGGCGCACGGGCGATGAAGGCGATGGTCTTGTGCGCCGGATTCGGCACCCGCCTCAGGCCCCTCACCGACAAGGTCCCCAAGCCGCTGGTCCCGCTCTGCGGCGTGCCGCTGCTGCGCTACAACTTCGCGCTGCTGAAGAACGCGGGCGTGCGCGATCTGGTGGTGAACACCCACCACCTGGGCAAGGAGATGGAGGAGGGCGCGCTGGCCATCGCCAGGGACCTGGCGGTGGACCTGCAGGTCTCCCGCGAGGAGAAGCAGATCCTCGGCACCGGCGGGGGCGTGCGGCGGGCGCAGTCCATGCTCGGCCAGGAGACCTTCTTCCTCTTGAATGGCGACATGATCTTCGACGTGGACCTGGCGGCGGCCCTGGCCGCGCACCGGGCGGCGGGCGCGGTGGCCACCATGGTGCTGGCGCCGTATCCCCGGGGAGCGACCTACGCGGCCGTGGAGGTGGACGCGGAGCAGAACGTCCGGCGCATCGCCGGGCGGGGAGCGCCCGCCGATCCGGCGCTGCGCAAGATGCACTTCACCGGCGTGCACGTGCTCGAGCCCGAAGCGGTGGCCCGCCTGCCCGCGGAGGGGGAGAGCGACATCAACCGCACCGCCTACGTGCGGCTGATCCACGAGGGCGCCAAGGTGCACGGCTTCTCGCAGAACGGCTACTGGGGGGACCTGGGCGCGCCCCGCTCGCTGCTCCGGGCCCACCTCGACGTCCTCGAGGGCCGCGTCCCGCTGCAGCGCTTCCGCCCCGACGGCGACCCGTTCGCAGGCTGCGCGGAACGGTCGCCGGGGATCCACCAGCACCCTTCGGCCAAGGTGGAAGGGACGGTGACCGGGCCGGCGCTGATCCAGGAGGGCGCCGTGGTCGCCAAGGGCGCCACCGTGGGCCCGGGGTCCTGCGTCGGAGCGGGGGCACGCATCGACGCGGGAGCGAGGATCGAGCGGGGAGTGGTCTGGGCGGGCACGCACGTGGCTTCGGGCGAGCGGGTGGTCGATCAGATCGCGGCGCCCGGGGTGCGGCTGGACGCCTGACCCGGCCAGGACGGTCGTCGGAGATCCGGGACACATTACGCAACCCGTGCCAAGTCCGTTGGCACGGCGAGTTGCGTATTGTGTCCCCGAATTCCGACTCGAGTCCGGGGCTAGATGCCGCGAGGGCAGGAGACGCCGGTGCCGCCCAGGCCGCAGTAGCCGCCGGGGTTCTTCGCCAGGTACTGCTGGTGGTAGTCCTCGGCGTAGTAGAAGGGCGGTTCCGCGGCGATCTCGGTGGTGATGTCTCCGTGTCCCGCCTTCCGCAGGGCCGCCTGGAAGGCCTCGCGCGACTTCTCGGCCTGGGCTCGCTGGGCCGGCGTGGTGGGGTAGATGGCGCTTCGATACTGCGTGCCCACGTCGTTTCCCTGCCGCATTCCCTGCGTGGGATCGTGGCTCTCCCAGAAGGTGCGCAGCAGGTCGGCGTAGGTCACGCGCTTGGGATCGAAGACCACCAGCACCGCCTCGGCATGGCCGGTGGTGCCCGAGCAGACCTCCCGGTAGGTGGGGTTCTTCGTGTGACCGCCCGCATAGCCGACCGCGGTGGTGTACACGCCGTCCAGCTCCCAGAACTTCCGCTCCGCGCCCCAGAAGCAGCCCAGCCCGAAGATTGCGCGCTCATGGCCGTCGGGAAAGGGCGGCAACAGGGGAGTGCCGAGGACGGTATGGCGAGGCGGGAGGGCCATAGGGGCGGATTGTGCAGGTCCGGCGGAAGCGACGCAATTCACCCCGGGCCGGCACCCGCCTCCAGCACGTCCCCCTCCCGCGTGCCCGTGCGCAGCAGGGTTCCGGCCGGCAGCTCCGCCACCATCGCCGCCCTGGAATAGAGGCGGGTGGCGCGCCAGGGGCGCAGCTCCGCGATGGCCCTCACCACCCGCAGATCGCGCGAGAGGAACACCACGTCGATGGCGAAGCGCATGAAAAAGGTGTGGATGCCCGCGCAGGGATCGATCAGCAGCCCCTCCCCCTCCCCCAGCGCCGATCGCCCGAGCAGCCCGCGCATCCTTGCCAGCGCCGTGGAAGCCCGCTCCATCCGGTCGGCGAGCACGCCGCCGGTGCGCGGGTTGCGCAGGATCACGCCCGCACCAGCGTGACGCGCGGGCCCATCCCCACCGACAGCTTGCCGGTCTTGCTCGAGTAGATCTCCCCGTCCAGCAGCCAGGAGAGCGGGGCCCGGCCCGTCAGCTCCAGCTTCTCGCCCACTCCCTCCAGGAGGCGGTCGCGGCGGGCGTGGAGCCCGAGGAGCAGGCGGGGCAGCTCGAGGGCGAACTGGCGCGGGCCGGCGGTGAGGCCCAGCGCCTGGAACGCTCCGGGCTGCTCGGTGGCGCGCCGGAAGGGCCGCAGCTTCAGGCCCGCCTCGGAGACGGTGGAGCAGACCAGCCCGTAGATCTCGATGTGCGGCCACTCCTCGCCGTCGAGGCGCACGCGCAGGTCCATCGGCTCGTAGAGCTTGCGGGCGAAGGGCCCGCGGGTGAGCGACGAGCAGAGGGCGCGCGCCAGCAGCCGCGTGCTGGTGACCGGCCCGGAATGTCCGCTGGCATAGATCGCCTCGATGAAGCGCACGGGCAGGCCCACGCCGAAGCGAAACCCGCAGCGCCCTTCCACCCGCAAGGTGTCCCGCTGCTCCACCTTCAGCTCGTTCCCCGAGGCGAGCGACTCGGAAAGGCGCTTGAGCCGATCCCCCGCATCCCCCCTTCCCCCCAGCGGGGCGAGCGAGTCGTAAGCTCCGCCTCCCAAAAGGAGCAGGGGCGGCAGCTCGTCGCCCAGCACGCCGGCCAGGGCGGTGACCGTGTGGGTGACGGTGCCGTCGCCGCCGGAGATGGCGAGCACGCGGGGAAGGTCCGCCTTCAGGGCCTTGGCCGCGGCGGCCAGCTCTTCGGGCGTGCGGGTTTCCAGGATGGCCGAGCCGGGGGCGGCCTTCCGCAGCTGCTGCGCGGCCAGCGGCCACTCGCGGTTGCGGCGCGCGTTGGGATTGGCAATGATCGCGATCCCCGCCATGGCGGCACCGAATACCGGGCAGAAGCCCGTGGCACAAGGCCTCTTTCTCGACGACGGCCGGGCGCGGCTGAACGTCGTCCTGGTGGAGCCGAAGATCCCCCCGAACACCGGCAACGTGGCCCGGCTCTGCGCGGTGACCGGGTCGCGCCTGCACCTGGTGGCGCCGCTCGGCTTCCGCATCGACGACAAGGACCTGCGGCGCGCCGGCCTGGACTACTGGGACAAGGTGCACGCCCGGACCTGGAGCTCCTTCGACGAGCTGCTGGAGACGGAGGGCCTGGAGGCGCAACGGCTGCACCTCTTCACCGGCCGGGGCGGCCGCAGCCTCTGGCAGGTCCGCTTCTCGCCCGGCGACTGGCTGGTGATGGGCGACGAGGTGGGCGGGCTCCCACAGCCCTTGCTCGATCGCTTCACCGCCCGCCAGGTGCGGGTGCCGATGGTCGCCGAGCCCGGCGCGCGCAGCCTGAATCTTTCCACCTGCACGGGTATCGCCGTGTACGAGGCGCTCCGACAGATCCATACGCCGCAGGAACTTGAATCTTCGGGGTAGGATAGACGCGTGGATACGTTCGAGCTCCTGCCTTCGCTCGCGCAGGGGAGACTGCCGGAAACCAGCATCCCCGAACTGGTCGCCGCCGCCTTCCGTTCGCGCGCCAGCGGGACGCTCTGGCTGGAGACTCCGCAGGCGGCCGAGATCCGCGTCTTCTTCCGCGCCGGCGACATGTGCGGGGCCAGCACCTTCCCCGGGGTGCAGACGCTGGCGCACGTCCTGTTGGCGAACGACTGGGTGAACGCGCTGGACATCGAGTCCACGCAGGAAGAGGCGGTGCAGACCAAGCGCCGCCACGGCGAGGTGCTGATCGCCCGCCACCTGCTCACCTCCGACCAGCTGCAGGCCGCCCTGATCGCGCAGCACACCACCAACCTCCTCAACCTCATGCGCCTCACCGAAGGGCAGTACGACTGGCGCGGCTGGGAGCCTCCCCCCGCCTGGGCGCGAGAGGTGGTGGTGCACCCGGTGGGCTGCCTGGTCAACGCCCTGGAGGAGGAGCAGCACGTTCCTCGCCGCTCGAGGATCGTGGCCTGGCTGGGCGAGCACCCGGTGAAGCTTTCGGTCGACTGGCCCGAGCTGCAGGAGCGCGCCACCCTGGAGGCGGTGGACCGGCGCGCTGCCGGGCTGCTCGCGCTGCCCCGCTCGCTGCCCGACTTCGTCCGCATCTCCCAGCTTCCCCAGTCGCGCGCCGAGGCGCTGCTGGCCGCGCTCCTCCTGGTGGGCGGGGCGGAGCCGCGCGACCTGGCGGAAGCGGTCATCGAGGCCGAGCCGCTGCCGGAGGCGATCGGGGTGCCGGAGCCCGCGCCCCCGCCGCCGCGGAAGCGGACGAAGAACGGCGCGTCCCTCGACGAGCGCGAGCAGATCGCCCGGCTGGATTCGCTTTCGCTCGACGACCTGGATCCCGAAGCAGAGCCGGAGGTGGAGCTGGAGCTCGATCACGAGCGCGCGAAGCGCAAGCGCTCTGCCGCGCCGCGGGGCGAGCCGGCCCCGGGGATGGACGAGGAGCGCGCCCGCGAGCTGCGCAAGAAGATGCTGGCCCGCGGGCTGCGGAACCTGGGCGGGGGGCCTGCCCGCCCGGGCATCGAGGGAGGAGTGGACGCCCACGTCGCACCGCAGGCGCCGGCGGAGCAGGGTCAGCTCTCCGCCGACGACCAGCGCTTCACCGACGAGGTGCGCCACCGCCTGCGCCTGGCCCCTTCCCAGAACGCCTACGTGCGCCTGGGCCTGGACCACAGCGCCAGCAGCGAGACGGTGCGCGCCGCGTATCTGAAGCTGGCCAAGCAGTTCCATCCCGACCGGGTGGCGGGTCCCGCGTTCTCCTTCCTCCAGGCGGAGCTGCAGACGCTCTTCTCCCTGCTCAAGGAAGCCTACGAGCACATCGCCAACCCGGATGCGCGCGAGGAATACGACGTCTCGCTCAAGGCGGCCTCGCCCGCGGAGATGCGCCGGGAGGAGGCGGGCATCGCCCTGAAGATGGGCGAGACCCTGCTGAAGAAGCGCGACTTCGTGCCCGCCCTGGACAAGCTGCGCCGGGCGGTGGAGCTGGACGCCAGCGGCGACGCGCTGGCGGCGCTGGCCTGGTGCCTGGTGAGCGATCCCAAGTCCACGGCCCAGGGCCGGGAGGAGGCCACCTCGCTGATCAACCGGGCCCTGCGCGCCCCCGGGGCGACGGCGCGCACCTTCTACGTCGCCGGCGTGCTCTGGCGGACCAAGGATCCGGACTCCGCCGCCGACGCCTTCCGCAAGGCGCTGGAGATCGACCCCAAGCACCCGGACGCGGCGCTGGAGCTTCGCCTGATCGAGCAGCGCCGCGGCAAGCAGGCCAAGGCCCCCGGCGGCGTGCTCTCCGGCCTGCTCTTCGGGAAGCGGAAGACGTGACGGCCAAGGAGACGCTGCTGATCGCGGACCCGGACCCGCGCAGCCGGCGGATCCTCGAGCTGGCGCTGCGCAGGGCGGGCTTCGAGGTGGAGGAGGCCGCCGACGGGCGGCAGGCGCTGGAGAAGCTTCTGGGCGCGCGCATCGAGGCGGCGGTCTGCGATGCCGCCCTCCCCGCGCCGGACGGCATCGAGCTCTGCCGGGCGGCCCGCGCCCAGCAGAAGCTGGCCCAGGTGCCCTTCCTGCTGGTGGGCGAGGAGCGCAGCGCGCAGGCCAAGGCGCGGGCGCTGGAAGCGGGAGCGGACGACTACCTGGCGAAGCCGGTGCTCCTCAAGGAGCTGATCCAGCGCGTGCAGCACCTCCTGGAGCGGCGCCGCCTTTCCGGCCCGCCGGCGGGCGCCGGGGCGATGACGGGCACCGTGCGCGACCTGGGCCTGGTGGACATCCTCCAGTCGCTGGAGACCTGGAAGAAGAGCGCGCTGGTGCGCTGCGAGAACGACGGGCAGCTGGCGCGGCTCTGGGTGTACGAGGGCGAGGTGATCGACGCGGAGCTGGGCCCGCTCGGGGGCGAGGCGGCCTTCTGGCGGGTGATGACCTGGGAGTCGGGGACCTGGCGGGCGGAGCTCGCCGACACCGAGCTGCGCCAGGCGCGCATCCACGGCGGCACCCAGGCGGCGCTGGTGGAGGCGATGCGGCGGATGGAGGAGCTGGGACGCGTGGCCCAGACGCTTCCCCCGGAGGCGCGGCTCTCCATCGACGTGGAGAAGCTGGCCGAGCGCCTCGCCACCCTCCCCGACGAGGTGAACGGCGTCCTCCGCCATTTCGACGGGTCGAGGAGCCTGCGGGCGGCCATCGATCTCTCGCCGCTCGACGATCTCGCCACCGTGGAGGTGGTGCAGCGGCTGATCGAGGACGGCGTCCTGCGCGCGGTCACCCGTCCTCCGCCCCTGCAGCAATGGGTGGGCGCTTCGCGGCATTCCGGCGAGCGGGTGGCCCCGGAGATCGTGCAGTTCCCCGCCGAGCGCGGCGTGCGCCGGGCGCGGCTGCGCCGGGAAGCGGAGCAGGCGCGAGAGAGGATCGCCGCGGGAGCGCCGGTCCGGCTGCACCGGGTGGTGGAGATGCCCGCCCGCGGCGAGGCCGATTCCCTCGCCACCCTGCGGCGGATCTCGGACGCGGCGGGAGAGGCGGCGAAGAAGTTCGCGCCCGACGCCGCCCTCGCGCGCGTGCCCGGTCCCGAGACTTCCCAGGCTCCGCCCATCGCCCCGGTGGCCGCACCCACGCCTCTTCCGCAGCCGGGCGCGAGGCGCAAGCGGTGGCGGTGGGCGGTGATCGTCGGCTTCCCGGCGGCGGTCCTCTTCGCGCTGCTCTGGATGCAGCCGCGCACCGAGCGCAAGGACGCGCCCTGGCTGGAAAGCCCCGGACCGGTGGCGGTGGCGCACCCTCCGGCGGAGGCGCCTGCGCCCGCTCCCGCTCCCGCGGCGACGTCTCCCGCGCCGGCGTCTCCCGCGACGCCTCCGCCGGCGCCTGCGCCGCCCGAGCCCGCCGGCTACGCCGAGGCGGTGACGCGCGGGAACGCTCTCTTCCGCCAGGGCAAGTACCGGGCGGCGGCCGCCGAATACAAGAAGGCCGTCGGGCTCCGCCCCGAGTCCGGCTCCGCGCTGGTCGCCCTGGGGGACGCATGGCTGGAGGCCGATCGCCCGCGCAGCGCGGTCGCGCCGCTGGAGTCGGCCGCCCGCATCGATCC
This sequence comes from Myxococcales bacterium, assembly GCA_035498355.1. Taxonomy (GTDB): domain Bacteria; phylum Myxococcota; class Myxococcia; order Myxococcales; family 40CM-4-68-19; genus 40CM-4-68-19. The sequence continues at coordinate 20,704 of DATKAG010000338.1, forward strand.
GGCAAGCGCGCGCGCCCAGCTCCTGCTGGGCACCGCCTACCATTCCCTGGGACGGAAGGCGGACGCGGCCAAGGCCTACCGGCGCTTCCTCGAGCTGGACCCTTCCAGCGAATACGCGAAGGACGTGAAGGTGATCCTCGCGAACCTGGACCGATAGCGTTACATCTGGGCGCGATGCGCGTCCTCGGCCTGGAGACGAGCTGCGACGAGACCGCCGCGGCGGTGGTGGAGACCGGCGACGGCCTCCGCGGCCGCGTGCTGGCCGACGTGGTGCACACCCAGAACGACGTGCACGAGAAGTGGGGCGGGGTGGTGCCGGAACTGGCCTCGCGCGACCACTTGCAGCGCATGCTCCCGGTGCTGGACGAGGCGCTGCGCAAGGCGGGCTGCGCGCTGGACGACCTGGACGGCATCGCGGTGACCAGGGGGCCGGGGCTGGTGGGCGCGCTGCTCGTCGGGGTGCAGGTGGGAAAGTCGCTCGCCGCGGCCACCGGGCTGCCGCTGGTGGGAGTCAACCACATCGAAGGGCACCTGCTGGCCGTGCTGCTGGCGGAAGGGGCGCCGCGGCCGCCCTGGCTGGGGCTGGTGGTCTCCGGCGGCCACACCTCGCTCTACGAGGTGCGCGACCTGGGCGCCTACCGGGCGCTGGGGCATACCCTGGACGATGCGGCGGGGGAGGCGTTCGACAAGGTGGCCAAGCTGCTCGGGCTGCCCTATCCCGGCGGGGCGCACATCGATCGGCTCGCCCGGGGCGGCAATCCGGCGGCGATCGATTTTCCCCGCGGGCTCTCCCGGCGCTCCCGCGCGGCCTTCGACTTCTCCTTCAGCGGACTGAAGACGGCGGTGCTCCTGCATCTGCGCGAGCACGGCGTTCCTTCGGGCCAGGCGCTCTCCGACCTCTGCGCCTCCTTCCAGGAGGCGGTGTGCGACGCGCTCACCCAGCGCGCGCTGCGCGCCGCCCGGCAGGCGAGGCTCGAGTCCCTGGTGATCTGCGGCGGGGTGGCGGCGAACTCGCGGCTCCGCGAGCTGGCGAAGGAGCGCTGCGCGGCAGCGGAGGTGGCCCTCTTCCTTCCCGAGCCGCGCCTCTGCACCGACAACGGGGCGATGATCGCCATGGCGGGTGCGCACCGGCTGTTGCGCGGCGAACGGGCGGAGGCAGGTCTCTCCGCCGATCCGGGGTGGCGGCTGTGAACCCCGGCGAGCTGCTCCGCCGGCACGGGCTGCGCCCGAAGAAGGAGTGGGGGCAGAACTTCCTCGGGGACGAGCGGCTCCTCTCGGCGCTGGCGTCGCTGGCGCGGCTGGGGCCGGGACAGGTGGTGGTGGAGCTGGGGGCGGGCCTCGGGCACTTCACCCGGGCGCTGGCCGCCACCGGGGCCCGGGTGGTGGCGGTGGAGCGCGACCGCGAGCTGGCGCCCATCCTGCGCGCGGAGCTGCCCGGGGTGGAGGTGATCGAGGCGGACGCGAAGAGCTTCGACCTGCTGGCGGTGGCGGAGCGCGCGGGCCAGCGGGTGGTGGTCTGCGGGAACCTGCCCTATCACCTCAGCTCGCCCATCCTCTTCCACCTGCTGGACCAGCGCGCGGCGGTGCGGCGGGCGGTGCTGCTCCTGCAGCGGGAGGTGGCGGAGCGCATCGCCGCTCCCCCGGGCGGCCGCGAGTACGGGCTGCTCTCGGTGCTCCTGCAGCAGGTGGCGGACCCCTCGCTGGCCCTGGCCGTGCCCCGGCACGCCTTCACCCCGCCCCCCGAGGTGGAGAGCACCGCGCTGGTGCTGGAGTTCCTGGACCAGCCCCGCGCCGCCATCCGCGACGAGGCCCGCTTCCGGACGCTGATCAAGGCGGCCTTCTCGCAGCGCCGCAAGACCTTGTGGAATGCGCTCAAGGCGATGCCCGGCGCGCGCCAGGCGCTGGAAGGCTCGGGGATCGATCCCCAGCGGCGGGCGGAGACGCTCACCGTGGAGGAGTTTGCCCGGATCGAGCGTGGGTTCCCCGAGGCCCTCTTTCTCTAAGCGCTTGAATGAACGACTCTTCGTGGGCCGGCTGGCCGGGGGTGCCGACGTGTCGATCCGGTGCCGGCTCGTTCGTCGCTTGATCGCAATCCCAGGCAGACCCAGGCTTCGCAAACCGAAAGGAGCAGGCCGATGCGAGTGATCGTGATGGTCAAGGCGACGAAGAGCTCCGAGGGCGGCAAGCTGCCCGAGGAGAAGGACTTCGCGGCGATGGGGAAGTTCAACGAGGAGCTGGTGAAGGCAGGGGTGATGCTCGCCGCCGACGGCCTCACGCCGAGCAGCAAGGGCAAGCGGGTGCGATTCTCCAGCGGAAGGAAGACGGTGATCGACG
>DATKAG010000339.1:0-3385 GCA_035498355.1 Myxococcales bacterium
GGTCCGCCTGCACGCCCTCAAGGACTACTACGGGATGGTCAAGCTGCTGGAGGAGTTTCCCGCCATCCACCAGACCTTCAACCTGGTGCCCTCGCTGATGGCGCAACTCGACGACTATGTCGCCGGGCGCGCGCGCGATCCCTTCTTCGAGGTGGCCGCCAAGCCCGCCGCCGACCTCACCCCGGAAGAGCGCCGCTTCGCCCTGCAGTATCTCTTTCAGGCCAATCCCGCCAACATGATCGGCCGCTATCCCCGCTACCGCGAATTGTGGGAGCGCTTCCGCGGGGCCGGCGAGAGCCCGGAAAAATCAGAGAAGTTCTTCCAGAAGCAGGACTACGCCGACCTGCAGGTGCTCTCCCAACTCGCCTGGTTCGACGAGTTCTTCCTGGAGGACCCCGAGGTCGCGGCGCTGGTGAAGAAGGGCCACGGCTTCTCGCTCGACGACCAGCGCCGCGTGATGGCGAAGCAGAGGGAGTTCCTGGGGCGGGTGCTGCCCGAGTACAAGGCCGCGGCCGAGCGCGGCAGCATCGAGATCTCTACTTCACCCTACTACCATCCCATCCTGCCCTTGCTGTGCGACAGCGACCAGGGACGGGTGTCCAGCCCCGGGCTGCACCTGCCGGAGCGGCGCTTCCGCCACCCCGAGGACGCGGAAGAGCAGTTGCGCCGCGGCCTCGGCCTGCATGAGCGGGTCTTGGGGCGGCGGCCGCGCGGCGCCTGGCCCTCGGAGGGCAGCGTCTCCGAGGAGGTACTCGCCATCGCCCACAAGGTGGGGCTGGAGTGGATGGCCACCGATGAGGGCGTGCTGGGGCGCTCGCTGGGAGTCTCGCTGCACCGCGATCGCAGCGGCCGCCTGGAAGCGGGCGCGCTGCAGAGGCTTTACACCATCTACCGCTACGAGAAACAGGAGAGCGCCCTGCACCTGGTCTTCCGCGACCACGCGCTCTCGGACATGATCGGCTTCGTGTACTCCGGGATGCCCGCGCGCGAGGCCGCCGCCCACCTCATCCAGTCCCTGAAGGATTCCGCGCAACCGGTTTTGCGGTCAGGAGAAAACGCGGTGGTCTCCATCATCCTCGACGGCGAGAACGCCTGGGAGTTCTATCCCCGCTCGGGGCGCGAATTTCTGCGGCGTCTCTACGACGGCTTGAGCCATGATCCGCAGATCGAGGTGCTCACCATCTCCGAGGCCATCGCCCGCCAGAAGGACTTTGGCCGGCTCGCCAGCCTGGTGCCGGGCTCCTGGATCAACGCCAACTTCAACGTCTGGATCGGCGCCCCCGAGGACAACCGCGCTTGGGACTGCCTCTCCGAGGCCCGCGACTTCTATGCCCAGGCGGCGCCCAAGGCCGCCGAGGCGGCCCGCCAACTCGCCTTCGAGGAGATCCTCATCGCCGAGGGCAGCGACTGGAACTGGTGGTACGGTCCCGAGCACCACTCCGCCAACGACCGCGACTTCGACGAGCTCTACCGCAAGCATCTCTCCAACGTCTACCAGGCGCTGGGAGCGGCCCCGCCCGACGCCCTGGCGCAACCCATCCTCACCGCGGCCGCCCGCCCCTACTTCGTCCCCCAGACCGCCTTCATCCATCCTCGCATCGACGGCGCCGTCACCGGCTACTTCGACTGGATCGGGGCGGCCATGTACACCGCCGACCGCCGCTCCTCCTCCATGCACGGCAAGCAGTTCGTGCTGGATGCCGTCTATGCCGGCATCGACGAGAGCAATCTCTACGGCAGGCTGGATTTCGCCGGCGAAGTGCCCGGCGGGAAGCTCGAGGTGGTGATTCACATGGAGGGTCTGGCGCCCGGCGCCGCCCAGGCCCAAGACCTGCGCCTGGATGTGACGCTGGACGACCGGGCGATCGCGGCTTGGAAGCTGGGGCGGGGAGAGGACGGCTCCCGGCCGGTAGAGCCGGCCGGCGGCCTGCTGGTGCGCCTGCGCCGCGTGCTGGAGTTCCAACTGCCCCTGGCGCAGATCCCCGCGCCGCTCCCGGGTAAGGTGAGGCTGCGCTTCAGCCTGTGGCGCGAGCACCTGCCCATCGACGCGCTGCCGCTGGAGGGATGGATCGAACTCGACGTGCTCAGCGAAGACGAACTGGCCACGCGCCTGTGAGGCGCGTGGGGCCGGCTCGCGGAAACCCTACTGTCCGGTGGCGGTGGCCGGGCTCATGGCCAGCGGCCGGTTCAGCTCCATGACGATCTCGGTGCCGGCGGGCAGGTCGGCCGAATGCCGCCGCGTCAGCCAGTGGATGACGGTGGCGCCGCCCCCGATCAGGCCGCCGATCAGCGCTCCCTTGCCTCCTCCCACCGCCGCGCCCACGCCGACTCCCGCGCCCGTGCCCACACCCATCTCCAGCAGGTCGCGCGTGTCGTGCCCGGGACCCTTGATCTCACCTTCGTCGTTGACGCCGGTGTGGGCCGCGTTGGTGTCCACCACCACCGCGGTGATGGTGTAGCGAGCGCCGTCGGGCATGGTGATCTGGTCGGGCATCAGATCCAGGGTGGGGACGCCCTTGATGCGGCGCGGGTCCGTGACCCGCACCACCCGCCCCTGCACGGCCGCGCCCACGGGGATCACGGCCTTGCCGTTGAGCAGCACGGCCTCAGTCACGCGCCCGGCGAAGGTGTCGCCCGGCTTGCTGCTGCGGGTGGAGAGCGGGGTCTCCAGCTTCATCTTGATGCCGGTGCCGGTGGGCAGGGAAAGGGCGGGCGCGGCGGCCGGCTGGGCCTCCTGCGCCAGCGCGGCGCCGGCCGCAGCCAGCGCCAGGATCGCGGTCACGAACACTCTCTTCATCGATCACCTCCCGATGGGGTCAGCCACGCGCAGCGTGGAGATGAAATCCAGCCTCTCCCGCGGACTGTAAAACACCCAAGAAACCGGCACAACATCCGAAAGAACGGGGGAATCAGCCTAGGTACGGGAGGTGCCCGGCCCCGCCCCTCCGGCCCGGCCGCGAAAGTTCGCGATTTCTGCGATAGGATAGGCACCCATATGGCCCAGGTCCCCGGTTCCTTCCCATCCCTGCTGCGGCGATGGCCTGTGCGGGGAGCGTGGCTGCTGGCGCTGCTGTTGGCCTGGGCCTCGGCCGGCGCGCAGCAGGCCTCCACCGCTCCCGCCGCCCCGGCGCGCAACAAGCTCCAGACCGATTCCGCCGCCCGCGAGCGCGACAACGAGCGGCACGAAAGCCATCTCTCCCGCCAGGACGCCGAGGAACTCTTCCACTCGGTGGATTCCATCCTGCGATTCGCCAGCGACGACACCCGCTTGCCCGTCCGCCAGCCCGTCCAGCGCGCCCTGGCCAGCCGCGACCAGGTGGAGCGCTACGTCGAGGAAGAGATGCGCAAGGACAAGGAGAGCGGCCGCTTCAAGCGCGCCCAGTCG
>DATKAG010000340.1:0-16313 GCA_035498355.1 Myxococcales bacterium
CTCTACACCGAGCCGGGGTGGAACCTGCACACGCCCGCCGAGCTGGGAATCGATTCCTTCCAGGCCGATCGCGCCCCCGATCGCCGCTACCGCACGGCGCCTCTCAAGGGGCTCTTCAGCCACGCCAAAGGCGGCTTCTACCACGACGGCCGCTTCGCCACCCTGGCCGACGTGGTGACCCATTACGACGAGACCTTCTCGCTGGGGCTTTCCGCCCGGCAAGAGAACGAGCTGGTGGAGTTCCTCAAGTCGCTTTAGGAGCAACTGGCGCCGACCTCAGAGCCGCAGCGACATGCAAGTGAGGCCGCCGTCCATCTTCCGGGCCTCGCTCACGTCCAGCTCCACCACCGGCAATCCGCTCTCTTCCAGCTGCACCTTCGTCCGAGGAAAGCCGGCGGCAATCAGCAGGGTGCCGTTCACCAGCAGGGTGTTGCAGACCGCCTTCTCCGCCTCGTCCACCACGATCCGGCGGAAGGGCCGCAGCTCGGGAGCGTCCGCGAATCGCTCCCCCACCAGCAGCGTCTCGCCTCCCACCCAGCTCACGCTGGACTTGAGGTGCAGGCCGGCCGGCACCGGCACGGTTTGCGCGCGGTAGCCGTGCGGCAGGAGGAGGCGCGCGAGCTGCCGCGCTCCCTCCGCGTTGCTGCGCGCCGAGAGGCCGATGAAGACCGTGCGCCCGACCAACAACACGTCGCCGCCCTCGAGAAGCGCGGGATCCTCCAGCCGCGCCACCTCGCGGTGCCGCCCGAGGACGGGAACGATCGAGTCCGCCTCTCCGCGACGCGAAGGCGCTCCCGGCCGGGTGACGACCGCCAGCTCGGGCACCACCACCGCCACGTCCTCGAGGAAATGCGCGTCGGGGAAGCCGGGGAGCGGATCGAGCATCTCGATCCGGAGCCCCAGCGAGCGCAGCGCCCCGGCGTAGGCGGCGTGCTGGGCCAGCATGAGCGGCAGCTCCGGCTTGCCCAGGCGGGCGGTGGTGAGGCCGTCCGCGAAGTCCGGCCCCGGCCGCCGGAGGATGGCGCACGTGAGCACGGAAAGCAGAGTACCGCGTTTTCGGGACGCTACTGCGGCAGGCACACTCCGCACACCGCGCCGCCCTCCTCCGGGCGCGCGGTGATCAAAAGGCACTTGTTCCCCCACGAGCACTGCGAGTCGCGGTAGCAGATCGGCGAGCAGAGCGCGTGGTGCTGGTCGGGCATGACCTCGCCGTTCTTGTCCACGGTGCCGCTCATCGTCTGGAAGCCGCCCAGTCCGGCGGGGCACATGGGATCGCCGTTCGGGTAGAGCGCGGCCGGGTCGACCACCTCCAGCAGGCAGACGGGCTCGAAGTTGACCGCCACGCAGCGAAGCCCCGGGCTGCAGCCTCCGGTGGGGCAAGGCCGCGTCAGATCCGGACCGCTCGCCCCTCCGCCACACCCGAGGGCGACGAGGAGCGCAACCAGGAGATGGAGACGGCTCACGGGCTCGGCACCAGGTCCGGAGGATAACCCAGCGCCGGTCTGCTACGATTCCTGCATGACCCTCGATGCCAACAAGCGGATTGCCGGCGAGCTTTTCGAGCGTTTCAGCGCCGGCGACATCCCCGGCGTCCTGGCCCTGATGACCGACGACGTCACCTGGCGCATCCCGGGGAAGCCGGAGCTGACGCCGGTGGCGGGCCTCTTCGAGAAGGAGCGGCTGGGCAAGCTCTTCCGCCGCATGCTCTCGCAGCTGGAGAACGGCCTGAAGATGACGGTGATCGGCTCCGTCGCGGAGGGCGACAAGGTGGCCGTGGAAGTGGAGTCCAGCGGCGACCTGAAGAACGGCCGCCGCTACCGCCAGCAGTACCACTTCCTCATCACCCTGCGGGAGGGGAAGATCGCCGCGGTGCGCGAGTACCTGGACACGCACCACGCCTTCGACGTCTGGATGCGCCCCTGACCGTCAGCGGGGCCAGAGCCAGCCGAACGCTCCCGCGGTCAACAGCCCGTAGATGAGGCCGTCGGCGATCTCCTTCAGCGCCGAGCGCCACGGCTTCCCCATCCAGATGGCCTGCGGGATCGCTCCCGCCGCGTAGCCGGGAAGGCGACGGTTCCCGTGACCCGGAACACCTTCAGGTAATGGGTGCCCAGAGAAAGAGTTCGCGAGGACAGGTAGGCGGCGAAGAGCGAGACCAGCAGCGAGTAGAAGAACCACTGCACCAGCGACGGGAGCATGTTGGGCGACCCGCTCTTCCGCAGCATGAGGAAGCCCACCGGCCCCTCGACGAACTTCTTCTGGACGTCAGGGCTCTTGAGCTGGCCCATGTCGGTGATGCGGGGGAGCACATACTGCCCGGGCGCGGGATTCATCCTGCGGATCGCCGCCCGGACCTCATCCTCGTTGGGCAGCGAGAGGTAGTCGGGGTTGTGCCACTTGACGACCATGTGGATGAGGCTGCTGGCGACGTAGACGAAGACGGCGGAGAGAACGATGGGCAGCCAGAGCTGGGGGAGGGAGATCATGACCCCGGCGAGGATACCTCTTCAGCGGTCCGCGCGCTCGAGGCGCCGGCGCAGGGCGGCCGGGGCCCGCGCCGGATCCCGGGCGAGCGCGTGGGCCACGTCCCACTGCACGAACATCTCCCGCTGGCAGCGGAGGCAGCCGCGCAGGTGCTCCTGGACCAGGTGCTGGTGCCTCTTCGAGAGCTCGCCGTCGGAAAGGGCGGCGATCAGCTCGCGGCACCACCTGTGCTCGCCGGTCCTCATGCCGCACCTCGTTCCGCATCCTCGCGGAAAATCGCCAGCAGCCCGGCGAGCAGTCTCCTTCCGCGGCTGATGCGGCTCGTCACGGTGCCCGCGGGCACCTCGGTGATCCGGGCGATCTCCCGGTAGCTCAAGCCCTGGACGTCGTGGAGCTTCACCGCCTCCGCGAACTCCTCCGGGATGGAGCCCAGGGCCTCGAGAACCCTGCCCGGATCCAGCGACTCCAGCAACTCGCCGAAGGGCGCAGCGTCCGCGCCCTCGATGATCTCCTCGTACGCCGCCTCGAGCTCGGCGGTGGAAAACAGCTTCAGCTTCGGCTTCACTCGTCCCCCCCGGGAAAGAACCGCATCTACAGCGGAGATGCGACGAGGGTCGGATCTATTCCTGCCGGCGATGGCTGACATGGCCAAGACCGATTGCCGCCGATGTACTCCTTTGTCCGCTGGTCCGCAGGCGCAAGGACCGGCCTCGTCCCGGGACTACGCCGGATCGCGGGCAGGCCCGGATGCGCCGAGGCAGGCGAGCCATGCTCCTCGACTCGATGTTCGCGGCCCTGTGGATCGGCGCTGCCGCTTGGATGTCCATCCACAGCCGGGAGAGCTGGGTGCCCGTCTGGCACTGACCATCGTCCTGCTCTCCGCCCTGGTCCTGGGGTACGGGGTGTGGAACCGGCGCGACGCCCTCTGGCCGTCGTCCGTGGCGCCGCTCGACTTTCTCGCCCAGGCTGGGCTGCGCTGCACCCCGCAACTGCAGATGCTGCGCTTCGTGGTGCTTTTGGGGGGCGGCCGAGGTGCCCATCTCGCTGACGCTCTTCTGGATCTTCGGGCGGTCGTCGCTGCCTGTGGCGGCGGCCATCCTCACCCTCCTCTGCGGCGCTGGCCTGCTCTGGGTGCGGCGGGCGCGGCGCCTCGCGCTGCGGGAGTTGGAGGAGATCGCGCGCCTGCGCCGCGAGCCGGGGACGGAGCCATGGTTGTATGCTGCGGCGCACGTTCGTCCTGTCGCCCTCCTCGCCGTTTCGGCGAAGCATGGCGCCGGAGGAAGCCATGGCTCGACGCCTCTCCTCGTTGATCGTCCTCGTTCTCCTTTCCGCTCCCCGGCTCGCCCTCGCCCAGGCCGCCGAGGCGGCGCACCCCTGGACCTATGAGGGCGCCAAGGGGCCCAGGCACTGGGGCGATCTGAAGCCGGAGTACGCCGCCTGCAAGACTGGCAAGCACCAGTCGCCCATCGACATCCGCGACGCCAAGGCGGCCGACCTTCCCGCCATCGAGTTCTTCTACTCGGCGCAGCCCTTCCGCATCATCGACAACGGCCACTCCGTGCAAGTCAACGTCGACCCGGGAAGCTTCATCAGCGTGAACGGGCGGCGGTTCGACCTGAACCAGTTCCACTTCCACCACCCCTCCGAGGAGAAGGTCCAGGGCCACTCCTTTCCGCTGGTCGCGCACCTGGTGCACCGGGACGCCGACGCCAAGCTGGCGGTGGTGGCGGTGCTCTTCAAGGCGGGGAGCGCGAACCCGTTCCTCGAGGCGCTGTGGAAGAACCTGCCCACGGACGTGGGCCAGGAGCACACGCCCACGGGCATGCTGGTGGACCTGAACCGGCTCTTGCCGTCGGATCGCGGCTACTACACCTTCACCGGGTCGCTCACCACCCCGCCCTGCAGCGAGGACGTGACCTGGTTCGTGCTCAAGCAGCCTGTGGAGATCTCCAAGCCCGAGGAATCGGCCTTCGCCAAGCGGTACGCGCACAACGCGCGCCCGGTGCAGCCACTCAACGGGCGGTCGGTGCTGATGAGCCGCTGAGAAGCCGCCTCACCAGACGCGGACGCGATCCTGCGGGGCCAGGTAGAGGGCCTGCCCCGGCTTCACTGCGAAAGCGTCGTACCAGGGATCCTGGTTGCGCACGGTGTCCGCGCGGTACTCGGCGGGCGCGTGGCCGTCGGTCACGATCCGCTGCCGCAGGGCCGGCTCGCGGATCTTCTGCCGCCAGCTCTGCGCGAAGCTGATGAAGAACTGCTGGTCGCCGGAGAGCCCCGCCACCGGCGCCGCCTCCTTGCCCGCGAGCGAGATGCGGTAGGCGTCGTAGGCGGCCGCCAGCCCGGCCACGTCGGCGATGTTCTCGCTCACCGTCAGCCGGCCGTTCACCGCCAGGTCGGGGAAGGGGTGGTAGCCGTCGTACTGCTTGATCAGGCTCTCGGAAGAGGCCCTGAAGTGCGCGAAGTCCTCGTCCGTCCACCAGTTGTCCAGCCGCCCCTGGTCGTCGAAGAGAGCCCCCTGGTCGTCGAAGCTGTGGCTGATCTCGTGGCCGATGACCGCGCCCGCCGCCCCGTAGTCCATCAGCGCCGGCCGCGAGGGGTCGAAGAAGGGCGGCTGGAGGATGGCCGCGGGGAAGTTGAGTGCGTTCATCGCCGGCAGGTTCACGGCGTTGACCAGCTGCGGGTTCATCACCCATTCGTCGCGGTCCACGGACTGGCCCAGCCTGGTGAGATTCCGCTTCAGCTCGAACTGCTCGGAGCGCAGCGCGTTGCCCAGCGCGTCGCCGCGCACCACCTCCAGCCCGGAGTAGTCGCGCCACTTGTCGGGATAACCCACGCCCACCTTGAGGGCGGCGAGCTTGGCCTTCGCCTTTTGCTTGGTGGCGGGCGCCATCCAGGTCAGCTTGTCGATGCGGCTGGCGAAGGCGGCCAACTCGTTCTTCACCATCTCCTGCGCCCGCGCCTTCTCCGCGGGAGGGAAGTAGCGCTGGACGTAGAGCTTGCCCACCGCCTCTCCCAGCGCCGCGTCGGTCACCTCCACCGCGCGCTTCCAGCGGTCGCGCAGCTTGGGCGTGCCCGAGAGCACGGTGCCGAAGAAGGCGAACTGCTCGTCGACGAAGGCCTTCGGCAGGTACCGCCCCGCGTGCGTCAAGGCGTGCCAGGCCAGCAGGTCTCTCCAGGTGGCGAGCGGCTCGCTGCGCACCAGCGCGGAGATGCCGGAGAACGCCGCCGGCTGCCAGACCACGAACTCCTGCTGCTTCTCCAGCCCCGCGCCGGCCAGGAAGGCCTCCCAATCGATGCCCGGCGCCTTGGCGGACAAATCGGCGCGCGGCCAGTGGTTGTTGCCCTTGATCACGTCCTCCGAGTCCGTGCGGCTGCCGTGTACCTCGGCGATGCGCCGCTCCAGCTGGTAGACGCGCGCGGCCTTCGCTTCCGCATCCGCGAAGCCGGCCAGGCGCATCATGGCGAGGATGTGCGCCTGGTAGCGGATGCGGATCTCCGCCATGCGCGGCGAGGGATCGAGGTAGTAGTCGCGGTCGGGGAGCGAAAGGCCGCCCTGGAGGAGGAAGGCGGAGTACTTCCTGGGGTCGTTCAGGTCCTGCGCCACCCAGAGGCCGAAGACGTTGAGGGTGAAGAAGTTGGTGGCGTTGAGCACGTCCACATCGGCGCGCACGGTCCCTCCCAGGTAGCGGGAGAGGGCGCGACGATCGGAAAGGGCGGAGATCGCCTGCAACTCGGGCTGGAGCGGAGCGATGCCCTTGCCCTCGATTCCCCCCTCGTCCATGAAGCTGTTGTAGTAGTCGCCGATCTTGCGCTGCTCCGATCCGGCCGGGGCGTCGGCGCGGGCCACCTCCGCGATCAGGTCGGCGGTCCGCTTCGCGGTCAGCTCGGCGAGGATGGGCCCGGTCCCCCAGGTGCTCCGGTCGGCCGGGATTTCCGTCGCCTTCAGCCAGGCGCCGTTGGCATAGGCGAAGAAGTCGTTCCCCGGCGCAATCGAGGGGTCCATGCCCTGCAGGTCGATGCCCGCGCCGGACGGCGCCGCGGGAGTGGCCTTGGGAGGGGCGGAGGTGCAGGCGGCGGCGAAGAGGAGGACGGCGGGCAGGGTTTTCATGGGGTCAACCTTGACCTCTTTCGTTCCTGCAGTGCTGTATTTCAGCCGGTGATGCTCTCTCCGATCCTGCAGCCCGCTGTCAATCGATGATCCGCTCCCTCCTGCGCGCTCCCGGGTTCACCGTTCCCGCCACCGCCATCCTGGCGCTGGGATTCGCAGCCGTCCTCTCGGCGGGCGAGGTGGCGGATGGCGTCTTCCTCCGGCCGCTGCCCTTCGCGGAGCCCGAGAGGCTGGTGACGGCCTGGCAGGTGTCCGGCGGCACGCGCATCACCGTGGACGGCGCGGACTCTTCTCGACTGGAAGGCGCAGGCGGCCGGATTCGAGCAGATGGCGGTGGCGGCGGAGGCGCTGCGGAGCTGACCCCTGTCCTTTCCCGCGCCGCTTGATACAATGACCGCGTTCGGGGGGCTCGTCATCCGGCGTTTCGCGATCCTCGTTCTCGCGCTGGCGAGCGGCGCGGCGTCCGCCCAGGACGATTCGTCCGGGCTGATTCCCCACGTGCGCATCGGGCCGGAGATCTCCCTGATCAGCTTCCCCAGCCCGGCGGTCGGGATCGAGGCGAAGCTCTGGGACCGGGTGGGAGTCTCCCTGGAGTACGGCTTCATTCCCCGGGTGGGGATCAGCGACATCGAGGCGAAGTACCGGATGTGGCAAGGGAGCGTGAAGGTCTATCCCTTCCGCGGCGCCTTCTTCGTCGGGGCGCTGGCCGGGACGTACGAGCTCACCGCCAGCGAGACCAGCGGCGGCCAGACGGTCACCACCACCGTCGACAGCACGATCCTCGGGCCGCAGGTCGGCTGGCGCTGGGTCTACTCCAGCGGTTTCTTCCTCGGGCTCGACCTGGCCTGGGGATTCGCCCTCCACTACGAGTCGACCCTCACTCCTCCCTCCTCGATCGGCACCATCGGCGACATCAAGAAGAACGCCGACAAGTACCTGGAGAACGGCGTGCCGGTTCTGGGCCTTTTGCACCTGGGCTGGTTCTTCTGAAGCTCTACCCGCCTCGAGCCTTGTCCCGCAGGGAGGCGAAGAGCTTCGCCTCCGCCGGATTGCGCGCCCTGCGCGAGGCCTCCGCGAACGAGCGCGCCGCCTCTCCGGCCCGGCCCCTCTTCAGGAAAAGACGCCCCTCGGCCGCGGGATGGAACGGCGACGCCGCAAGCTTCGGCTCCTGGCGGAGCGCGTCCAGCGCAGCCAGGCCCTCCCCGGCACCGCGCGCCTCTCCGATCGCGATGGCGCGGTTCAAGGCCACCACCGGCGAGGGCCGCAGCCGGAGCAGCAGGTCGTACAGCTCGACGATCCGCGCCCAATCGGTCCGCTCCACCGAAGGCGCCGCGCAGTGGCAGGAGGCGATGGCCGCCTCCAGGTGGTACTCGCTCAGCTCTTCGCCGGAGGCGCTGCGGTCGAGCAGCTCGAACCCGCGCCGGATGAGCGCCCCATCCCAGCGCGATCGGTCCTGCTCCTCGAGCAGCACCAGCGAGCCGTCCTCGGCGGCCCGGCCTGCCAGCCGCGCCGCGTGGAAGCACATCAGGGAGAGGAGCGCCAGGGTGCGCGGGGTGGCGCAGGCCGGGTGCTGCGCGAGAAGACCGCACAGCCGCAGGGCCTCCGCGCAGAGTCCGGCCTGCACCGGCCGGGCGCTGCCGTGGTAGCCCTCGGAGAAGAGCAGGTAGAGCGCGTGCTGCACGGCCTCGAGCCGCCTGCCGATCTGCTCCCGCCCCGCCACCTCGTACAGCCCGCCCGGCTTCGCCAGGGTCTGCGTGCCCCGGGCGAGCAGCTTCTCCACCGCCGCCTCGCTGGAGAGCAGCGCCGCCGCGATCTCCCGTTTCCCGAATCCGCAGAGCAGCTTGAGCACCAGCGCCAGCTGCGCCGGCTCGGGGAGGTTGGGTGCGCACACCGAGAACATCATCCGCAACAGGTCGTCCTCGATCTCGTTCTCCCTGAACAGCGCCGAGACCGTGGGCGCCAGCGCGTACTCGCTGCGCAGCTCCAGGTCGGGCGCGAACTCACGCCGGGTCCGCTCGCGGCGGATGAGATCGATGGCCCGGTTCTGCGCCGCCCTCACCAGCCAGGCGGAGGCGTCGCGCGGCGGACCGGCGTACTTCCAGGCCTGCAGGGCGCGGCAGAGGACGTCCTGGACCACGTCCTCCGCCAGCGCCAGGTTGTGCAGGCCCAGGACGCGGGCCAGCGCCGCCAGCATGCGCGCCGACTCGCGCCTGAAGTCCAGCTCCGGGGTCACACGCTCATCGACGCGATGGGCCGGATCTCCACGGTGCCCTCCACCTCCAGCCCTGGGCAGCCCCGCGAGAGCTCGGTGGCGTGCTCGAGGTCCCGCGCCTCGACCAGGAGATATCCGCCCACCAGGTCCTTGGCCTCGGCGTAGGGGCCGTCGGTGACCGCCTTCTTCTTGCCCCGGACCACCTTGCCGCCGCCCTCCAGCGGATCGCCGGCCTTGAAGTGGCCGTCCTGGCGCAGCTGCTGCACCCAGGCGGCCCACTTCTGCATCTGCTGCTGCAGCTCCTGGGGGCTCAGCCGCCCCATGGCGCCACCCCGGAAGATGTAGAGGAAGTTGGGCATCGTCTTCTCCTTGTCGGCCGGCGGTGCGCCGGCATCTTGTCACAAGGACGTCCGGGGCCGCGCGCTCCGGACAACTCTTTTTCCCCAGCCCTGTGGACGGCGGTCCGCGAAGAGTTCGTCCATTCGAGCCCGATCTGTCACCCGCCCGCGATCGGCGGGGATCCAGTATCCGCGGCGCCGTTTTCACCGGCGAGGTGACCCTTGAAAACAGACCGCCGCAACTTCCTCCGCTTTCTCGGCAGCGCCGCCTTCACCGCCAGCCTCCCCGGCAGCATCGAGCGGGCCCTGGCGGTGCCCGCGGACCGGCGCACCGGCACCATCCAGGACGTCGAGCACATCGTCTTCCTCATGCAGGAGAACCGCGGCTTCGATCACTACTTCGGCACCCTGCGCGGCGTGCGCGGCTACGGGGATCCGCGGCCGGTGAACCTGCCTTCGGGAAGGCCGGTCTTCTACCAGCCCGACGGCGGCGGATACCTCCTCCCCTTCCACCCCGGGGCGCCCGGCCTGGGCCTGCAGTTCCTTGAGGACACGCCGCACGGCTGGTCCGATACGCACGCGGCCTGGAACGGCGGCAAGTACGACCAGTGGGTCCCCAACAAGGGCCGCAGCACCATGGCCCATCTCACCCGGCGCGACATTCCCTACCACTACGCGCTGGCCGACGCGTTCACCATCTGCGACGCCTACCACTGCTCGCTCTTGGGCCCGACCGACCCGAACCGCTACCACATGTGGACGGGCTGGGTGGGGAACGACGGCAAGGGCGGCGGCCCGGTGATCGACAACTCCGAGGCCGGCTACGGCTGGTCCACCTATCCCGAGCGGCTGGAGGGGGCCGGCATCTCCTGGAAGATCTACCAGGACAGCGGCGTTGGCCTGGACGCGCCCGGATTCTGGGGATGGACCGAGGATCCCTACATCGGCAACTACGGCGACAACTCGCTGCTCTACTTCCACCAGTACCAGGACGCGAAGCCCGGCGACCCGCTCTACGAGAAGGCCCGCCGGGGCACCACCCTCTCCGCGGGCGGGACGCTCTTCGACGTCCTGCGCGACGACGTCCGCCAGGGCAGGTTGCCGCAGGTCTCCTGGGTGGTCTCTCCCGAGGCCTTCTCCGAGCACGGCAACTGGCCGGCGAACTACGGCGCCTGGTACGTCTCCAACGTCCTCGACGCGCTCACCTCCAATCCCCGGCTCTGGAGCCGGACGGTGCTCTTCATCACCTACGACGAGAACGACGGCTTCTTCGACCACCTGGTCCCGCCCACCCCGCCCCGCTCCCGGGCGGAGGGGCTCTCCACCGTGGACGCCAGAGACGAGATCTACCCGGGCAGACCGGGGAATCCCTCCGGGCCCTACGGGCTGGGCGTCCGGGTGCCCATGATCGTGGTGTCGCCCTGGAGCAAGGGCGGCTGGGTGTGCTCCGAGCTGTTCGACCACACCTCGCTCATCCGCTTCCTCGAGCAGCGCTTCGCGCCCCACCATCGCGGCCTGATCGAGACCAACATCACCGCCTGGCGCCGGGCCATCTGCGGCGATCTCACCTCGGCCTTCGACTTCCGCCGGCCCGACGCGGCCCGGGTGGCGCTGCCCGACACCGCCGCCTGGGCGCCGCCGGATCGCGATCGGCACCCGGACTACGTCCCGGAGCCTCCGGTCGACCAGGCCCTGCCCTCCCAGGAGCGAGGGCTGCGTCATGCGCGCGCGCTGCCCTACGAGCTGGAGGCGAGCGGGAAGGTCGATCCGCTGAAGGGCGAGGTCCGGATCGACTTCGTCAACACGGGCGACGCCGGGGCCTGCTTCCAGGTTCGCTCCGGCAATGCCGGCGAAGGCCCCTGGACGTACACCGTGGAGGCCGGCGCCTCGCTCGCCGATACCTGGAAGGCAGGCCACGGCCGGTACGACCTCACCGTCTTCGGGCCCAACGGCTTCTTCCGCGCCTTCCGGGGCAGTGCCTCTGCGGCGGCGAAGGCGAGCCTGGAGGTCGCGGCGCGCTACGACGCGGACGCTCTGCAAATCGTGCTCTCGGTGACCAACCGGGGAGCGTCTTCGGTGCACGCGACCGTGGCCAACTCCTACGGTGACGAGGACCCGGTCGAGCTGCTCTTGCGGCCCGGGCATGGATTCGAGAAGCGCTGGTCCCTGAACTCGAGCTTCGGCTGGTACGACCTGGTGGTCACGGCGGACGCCGATGCTGGCTTCCTCCGCCGCCTCGCGGGCCACCTGGAGAACGGCAGGGACAGCGCCAGCGATCCGGCCTTCGGCGGCGCCACGCGGCGACAGTCCGCCAGCGAAGAGATCGCGGTTCCGGGTTGAGAGGGGGCGGAGGTGGTCGCGGCGCGCGTTCCGTCCCCGCGCCGCGACCACCCACCGGACGTTGCTAGAGCGCCAGGGCAGACACCCGCCAGATCAGGCTCCACGCCTCCCAGATCCACCGCCAGGCCTGCCGCTCGTCGATCTCCCTGCCCGCGGCCTCCCGGTGCAGGGCGGTGCGGATCTCCGCCGCCAACGCGTCCCGCTCCGCGGTGAGCGAGGCAAGCTGATCCTCCAGCCCGGTGTAGGTCGGGTCATCCCCGGTGAGCGCGCGGGTGGAGACGCGCACCGCCGCCAGGCCGAACTGGCCGAAGGGCGCGTTCACCTGCTTGTACGCCGCGCCCAGCCACTCCAGCGTGCGGCGGTGCCCCTCGTGCCCGTGCGCCCCGGCATCCAGCGCCTCGATGATCACCCGCCCGTCGGGCTCGTACGTGTCGGTGAGGCCGAGCAGGCGCATCATCGTCGGGCGCACGTCGGTGTGATCGGTCCAGGGCTCGAAGGTCTCCCCGCGGTTCCTCACCCCGGGGCCCACCAGGCCCAGCCAGGTGTTGGCGATCTCGGGCTGGATGTCGCCGTGGTTCCAGGCGAAGGCCGGGTTGATGCAGGTCTCGCAGGTGTTGGCGGGGAAGTCGGTGAGGAAGTAGTCCGCATTGGCGAAGAGGACGAAGGTGGCGTTCCGCGCCGGGTCTCCGGCGGTGATCATGTGCAGCGCCTTCATCCCCGTCTGGTCGGCCATCTGCGCCAGCAGGCGGTCCGTCTTCCCGGTGAAGGGGTTCTGCGCGGTGAGGTTGGCGACGGAGCGCTCGAACTGGCGGGTGAGGGGGTCGGTCTGCGAGAGCATGCCGCTGCCCTTCTTCGCCAGGTAGAAGGGCGGAGCGTCGTCGCCGTGCACGGTGAAGGCATTGGGCGCAGCGCTCCCCAGGAACTGCGCCGCCAGCGCGGGGAACTGGTGGGAGACCAGCGTGTCGATGTTGGCGGTCAGCTCGCCCACCTGCCCCGTCCAGTCGCAGGGGGTGTGGATCCCGTCGCAGTTGGCGGGCGTGGGCGTGCCGCCCACGAAGTGATCGCCCTCGTCCACGGTGAAGACGAAGAGCGTGTTGTCCCGGGTGATGCCGGCGCGCCGCAGCCGGGCGAAGAACTTCGCGAACGCCTGGTCATACGCCTTCAGCTGCTGCACGTAGCCCGCCTCGCCGGGGCCGTAGGCCAGGTGCGCGTTGCCGGAGACGCCGTGGAAGTCGTGCGCGTCGGAGATGTACGCGAAGGTGACGGGAATGCCGCGCTCCTGCATGGCCGCGACGTAGGCCAAAGAGACGCTGGCGGACATGCCGTCGAAGCCGGGAAAGCCCGGCTGGCCGAAGGGATCGACGATGGGGTTGCCGTCCAGGTCCTGCACCACCGGGCCGCTGGAGAGGAACGGATTGACCTCCTTGGCGCCGAACAGCCCCGAGAAGCCGTCGTAGCCGCCCACCTCGTCGGGCAACAGGTCCGGGTGCCCGCTGGCGCAGGTGCGGGAGCCCTGCGCGCAGTGCACGGCCAGGCCCACGAAGTCGGTCTGCGCCAGGTTGCGCGCGGGGGTGCCGGCCGGCGCCTTCGCGGAGGCGGCCGCCTCGTCGAACTGGGGCGACGGGTTCCCGAAGACCTTGGTGATGTCGCCGGTCGCGCCGGTCCCCGTGTTCTCCAGCACCAGGTTGGCGGCGGCCACCGCGCCTACGTCGCAGCCCGCCCGGGTGAACACCGCCCAGGGCGCGGGAGGGACCTTGCCGTCGGGCCCCACCATGTTGGGGATGGAGCCGGAGACCGGATCGGTCCAGTACCCGAACGAGCTGGGGAAGGAGAAGGCGCCGGTGGCGGAAGTGCGGACGTAACTGTTGGTGACGGTCTGCCCGTGGCGATCGGGATAGAGGCCGGTGAGCGAGGAGAGGATGCCGCCGGCGGTGTGGGAGATGAGGATGGTGTGATCGTTCGCCAGCAGGGTGCCCTCGCCGCGGACGAAGTCGAGCAGGTGCGGGATCTGCTCCAGGTCGGACGGCACCTCGGGCCGGTCCCGGCGCAGGTGCGTGTTGTCGAACTGCACGTAGATGACGTGGCGGATGCTGCCGGCCCCGTTTCCCAGCCGGCAGCGCCCGCCCTCGTCGCGCTCGTGCGCGAGGGAGGCGGTGGCTGCGAGCAAGAGAGCCGAGGTGGCAAGAAAAGCGCGGAACTTCTTCTGTCGCATGGAATCCTCCGGGCGAAAAGCCGGCGGACCCCATACGACCGCCGTTGCGACGGCGGGACGACAAGATGGGAAAGACTTGGTGACGGGCTGCGATCTGTAGCATTTCAAAGCCACTGCCCGGCCCGGGTGTGCGTGGCGCACCGCGCCGCTGACACCCCTGGCCCCGCGGGTGCTCGCGGGTCGGGAGACGGAGGCGCGCGCCCAGGCGCGAATTTTCGGCGAGCGAAGGGCCTGCGCTACGGTCATCGGGGGACCGGGATGACGCACCCATGAAACGCATCGCGCTCTTCTTCCTGCTCTGCATCGTGGCCGCCGCCGCCGCGATCGGCGTGGAGACCTGGCAGTGGCGCGAGCGCAAGCGCAAGGACGACGCGCGCGCCCGGGAGCAAAGCGCGGCGGAGAACGCGGCCTCCGGGCGCCTGGGGCTGAAGACGCTGCCCTTGCCGCCCCACCCCCTCGACCGGCGGGCGGCGCTCGACGACGCCCTCCGCCTGGAGCCCGATCGCCGGTTCCTGCTCGCGGCCCGGGAGCTGTCGGGGTCGGAGATCGGCCTGCGCTTCTCCGACGGCAAGTGGATCCTCGCCGCCGGCCAGCGGGAGATCGGCCGCCTGGCCGAGTTGCCCGCGTTCGACGAGCTGATGAAGGCGCTCGCCCCCCTTGCCCGCGAGTGGGCGGCCGCCGCCAGGCTGACGGGCAAGGCGCCGCGGACCCGGGCGCTTCGCGGGCACAAGGAGGCGTTCACGGCGGTACGCGAGGCGCAGACCCGCTGGTCGCGGGGCGATCGCGGGAGCGCGGTCCTGCACGAGGCCGCCTCCGCCGCCGCGGCGCTCCTGCTCCAGCTTCCCCGCGCCTTCGACGCGGACGACCGGCTCGACGCACACGCCATCGCCCTTTGCGCGGCCGACGAGGCGGCCGGGGCCGACGTCCGCGGGGAGCAGGCGATGCTGGCGCTCGCCCTGGGCTACGCCGGCGCGGCGCGCACCCTCGCCCCGGAGGACGAGCCGGCCCTGCACGCCTACGCCACCCTCGACCGGCGCAAGCTGGCCGAGGCGGCGCGGCGCAGGGACGCCAACGCCGGCGATCGCCACCTGCTCCTGCGCTGGCTGATGCAGGACGCCGACGGCCAGGGCCTGCGCAAGCTCATCGGCGCCGCCCGGAACGAGGAGCACATCTCCGTCTCCTTCGTCGGCCAGCTCCTGCTCGACCCGGACTTGCAGACGGTGGCCGCCGCCAGCGAGGCGCTGGAGAGCCTCGTGCTGGCCGAGCTGGAGGGCGTGCACGCAAGCGCGCCCAACGACGTGGACCTTCCCAGGATCCTCCGGGCCGCGGAGAACTCGGCGCTGCAGGACATGGCGGGGAACGAGGACTTCCGGGCGCGGCTGGCGGCGGACCTCCGCCAGGCGGACACGGCGTACGAAGGCCCGCTCTGGCGCGCTGCCGACACCAGCGCCTGGTACGCCGCGGCGGCCACGGCGGCGCTCTGGGGGACGGCGCGCTCGGGCTTGGTGCTCCGCCCCGACGCTTCCGGGCTGGCGGACGAGCTGGGCACCTGGCCCGTGCCCGCGGCGGTTCCCCTCAACCGCTGGCTCAAGGCTCGAGTCGCCGTCGACCGGGGCGCGCTGGACGAGGCGTACGACGCCTTGGCCGGGGCGAAGCTGCCCGGACCGCGCGCGGTCGCGGACCTCCTCGGCGCGGTGGCGAAGCTCTCGGAGCCCCCCGATCCGCGGATGATCGAGGCCGTCCGCATGGCACGGCGGCACTTCGACTCCCGGCCCTCGGGCCGGCTGATCTGGGCGGAGGTGCTGCGCGCCCAGGACCGGGAGCTGGATCGATCGGCCCGACTGGTGGCGAGCCTTACGGACGGCGCGCCCGGCTCGTATCCCGCGGAGGAAGTGGCGCTGGCGGACCAGCGCGGACGCATCGATCGGCTGGAGCAGATGGCGCTCGACGACCGGCTTCCGTATTCCGCCCGGCTGGCCGCGGCCTCGGCGCTGGCTGATCGGGGCGGGAAGGCGCGGGCGGAGAATGCGCTGCGACGGCTGGGGCGCGAGCGGCCCGCGGACATGGAAACGCAGGAGCGGCTGATCCGCTTCCTCCGCGAGTCCGGCCGGCCCGCCGATGCGCTGGCGACGGCGATGGAGCTGGTGCGGATCTCCGGGGACGACGACTCCGTCTACGTGGCGCGTGCCCGCTGTGCCGCGGCCCGGCAGCTCGACTCGATGGGGCGCCACCAGGAGGCCCTCACCCTGGTGGAGCGGGCGCTGCCCACGGAGGCGCCTTGCGCCTACCGCATCGCCACCGTGCAGCTCGCGCACCTGAACCGCAAGCAGGACGCGGAGAACCTGCTTCTCGCGTATCTCGCCCGCCACCCCACGGCCGCCACCGCCGGGGCGGTGGCCGAGGTACGCTGGCGCAGCCGCGACGATGCGGGCGCGGCGGACATCCTCGCGCATCCGCCGGTGGGGCTGGCGCGCCGGGACTTCCGCGAGATCGGCGAGCGCTTCGCCGACGTGTTCCGCGACCGGCCCGCGGCGGACGTGAAGCGCGCGGCCGAGGCGCTGCTGCAGGCGGGAATCCAGGCGCAGTTCCTGCTGGAGCTTGCTCCTCCCCTGGCGAAGG
>DATKAG010000341.1:0-9419 GCA_035498355.1 Myxococcales bacterium
GTCCGCCAGGCGCGCCTCCAGCTCGCCGACCCGGGACGCCAGGGCCCGCCGCTGGCGCGCCAGGTCGACCTGGTGGCGGATCTGCGCCGGCGTGAAGGGCTTGGGCAGGTAGTCGCGCGCGCCGCGCCGGATCGCCTCCACCGCGGTGTCGATGGTGGCGTAGGCGGTGATGATCACCACCTCCAGCGCCGGCCGCTCCGCCAGGAGCGAGGCCAGGAGATCCAGCCCGCTCTCCTTGCCCAGCCGCAGGTCGACGAAGGCGAGGTCGTGGGGAAGGCGCGCCAGGGAGTCCACGGCCGCGGCTGCCGAGCCGCACTCCGTCACCGCGCAACCCAGCCCTTCCAGGCAGACAGCGAGCGTCTTGCGGATGTTGCGCTCGTCGTCCACCACCAGCACCCGCAAGGGCCTGGGGGCGCCGTCCGCCTCTTCGCTCAAGCCGCGCCTCCCTCGCCTGGGAACACTCCGGCGCGTCGATCGCGCTCACGTCCCCAGCGCCACTCCATCATCCCAGCGAACAAGGCTCCGAGGAAGAAGGCGAGGCTGGCGGCGGCCATGGCGTCGTGCAGCCGGGGCGGCAGCGGGAGCCAGACCAGCAGCGCGCAGGCCGCCAGCAGGTGCACGAGCGCGATCCGCGAGAAGCGGTATCGCTCCCAACGGACCTGCGCGAGGAGGAAGCCCCTCATCTGCTCCGGGGTCCTGGGGACGATCTGCAATCCGCCCGTCACAGGTTGTCTTCGTGCAGGCTCCGTGCCGGACCTGTTCCCCTGCCGGCCGGCGGGCCGGGAACTGCGAAATGCATGTTTTCGGGGTCCGGGATCGTGCAGGATACAATGATGAACAGCCTCCCCCGGATCGCCCCCGCAAACTATGCGGCCCCCCCGGGCGCCCGGCTTGCTAACGTCTGAAGCGAAATGAGCACGCCGCCCGTGCCGTCGTCGGAGCCGCCGCCGCCCGAGCCCCGCCCCCGCGCCGCGCAGCGGCTCAAGCGGCTGCTCCTCGGCGGCCCCAAGGACCTGCAGGACCCGCACCTCTTCCGCCACATCTCCCTGGTCGCCTTCCTCGCCTGGGTGGGGCTGGGGGCCGACGGGCTCTCCTCCTCCGCCTACGGCCCGGAAGAGGCCTTCAAGAACCTGGGCGAGCACACCTACCTGGCGGTGTTCCTCGCCGCCGCCACCGCCTTCACCGTCCTGATCATCGCTGCCGCCTACAGCCGGGTGATCGAGCACTTCCCCTTCGGCGGCGGCGGATACGTGGTCGCCTCCCGCCTGCTGGGCCCGCGCACCGGCGCGGTGAGCGGCTGCGCCCTGATCGTCGACTACGTGCTCACCATCGCCATCTCCATCGCCGCCGGCGGCGACGCGGTGTTCAGCGTCCTGCCCGACGGGGCGCGCCTGGCCGGCCTCTCGATCTTCGGCGTGCCGCTGAAGCTGCTGGTCGAGCTGCTCGGCGTGGTGGTCCTGGTGCTGCTCAACCTGCGCGGGGTGAAGGAGTCGGTCACCACCCTGATGCCCATCTTCCTCGCCTTCCTCCTCACCCACGTGGTCGTCATCGGCGCGGGCATCGGCCTGCACCTGGGCCGCGCCCACGAGGTGGTGCGCGAGGTCTCGACCGGGCTCTCCAACGGGATGGCCACCCTGGGCGTGGGCGGCCTGCTGCTGCTCTTCGTGCGCGCCTATTCGCTGGGCGGCGGCACCTACACCGGCATCGAGGCGGTCTCCAACGGCCTGCAGATCATGCGCGAGCCCCGGGTCCAGACCGGCAAGCGGACCATGGCGTACATGGCGGTCAGCCTGGCGCTCACCGCCGGCGGGATCATCCTCTGCTACCTGCTCCTGGACGTGAAGGCTTCCCCCGACCAGACGATGAACTCGCTCCTGGCGGCCAAGGTGACGGGGGGCGTGCGCGTCCTCGGGCTCCCCGTGGGCCGCTGGTTCGTGTTCCTCACCCTGCTCTCGGAAGCGCTGCTCCTCTTCGTCGCCGCCCAGGCGGGCTTCATCGATGGCCCGCGGGTGATGGCGAACATGGCCCACGACTCCTGGTTCCCCCACCGCTTCAGCGCCCTCAGCGACCGCCTCACCATGCAGAACGGCGTCCTGCTCATGGGCGGCGCGGGCCTCTTCATGCTGCTCTACACCGGCGGCCGGGTCGACGCGCTGGTGGTGATGTACTCCATCAACGTCTTCCTCACCTTCTCGCTCACCCAGATCGCCATGATCCGCTACTGGCTGAAGCGGGAGACGCGGGGCAAGCAGCGCGACTGGAAGCGCCACGTCTGGATCCACCTGGTGGGCGGCGCCCTCTGCGTCACCATCCTGGTCATCACCGTGCTGGAGAAGTTCCGCGAGGGCGGGTGGCTGACGGTCCTGGCCACCGGCGCCCTGATCTCCCTCTGCATGGCCATCCGCCGCCATTACGCGGGCGTATTCGCCCGGCTCAAGCGCCTGGACCAGATCCTGGAAGCGCTCCCCTCCCAGCCCGTGACCGAGAAGCCGCTCGACCCCCGCAAGCCCACCGCCGCCCTGCTGGTGGGCGGCTACTCCGGTCTGGGCATCCACTCGCTGCTCACCGTGCTCAAGCTCTTCCCCCGCTACTTCCACAACGTCCTCTTCGTCACCGTGGGCGTGATCGACAGCGCCACCTTCCAGGGCGTGGACGAGGTGGACCGCGTGCGCGAACAGACGGAGGAGGGGCTGCGCAAGTACGTGGAGCACGCCCAGCGCCTGGGGCTGCCGGCCGACTACCGCCTGGCCATGGGCACCGAGGCGGTGGCCGAGAGCATCCGGGTGGCGCAGGAGATCGCCAAGCAGTACCCCCGCGCCATCTTCTTCGCGGGGAAGCTGATCTTCGAGCGCGAGCGCTGGTTCGACCGCTTCCTCCACAACGAGACCGCCTACTCCCTGCAGCGGCGCCTGCAGTTCGCCGGCCTGCAGATGGTGGTGCTGCCCGTCCGCGTCCTGGAGTGAGCCGCCCCGGCGCGGGCGTGCTAAAGAGGGCCTTCCCGAGCGAGCGGAGCGCACCGTGGCCAAGACCGTGATCGATGGCGTCTCTTCCCTGGAGGCCCTGTCCGGCAAGGAGCTGGCCGTCTCCGGCTGGCGGACCATGACCTTCGAGGCCATCGAGAAGTTCGCCGACGCCACCGACGACCACCAGTGGATCCACGTCGACCGGGAGCGGATCAAGAAGGAGTCGCCTTTCGGCAAGCCCATCGCCCACGGGTACTTCACCGTCTCCCTCATCGCCGGGATGTTCTTCGAGATGGTGGAGATCAAGAACTTCGCGATGGTGATCAACTACGGGCTCAACAAGGTCCGCTTCCCCACTCCCCTGAAGGAAGGGCAGCGCTACCGGCTGGCGATGAAGCTCGGGACCGTGACGAAGATCCCCAACGGAGTCGAGGGATTGCTCGGCGCCACCATGGAGATCGAGGGCGAGGCCAAGCCGGCCTGCGTCGCCGAGCTGGTGTTCCGGTTCTACGGCGCGCAGGGGTGAAGTAGGATCGGGCCCGTGCCCGAGAAGGTGGACCTGAAGCCCTCGACGCCCGCGCCGCTGGTCTCGCGGCCGCTGAAGACGGGCGCGTCGTTCACCATCGTCCTGCCCCGTACCCGCGCCGTCTACCGGCACTGGGACAAGGAGCTGTATCTCCCGGGCGAGGAAGCGGAGCTGGTGCTGGAAGGGGAGGGCATGGGCGAGGAGGCGGTCGAGCTTACCGTCGAGAGGGCCGGCCTTTCCGACGACGATTGGAAGCCCGTCGCCACCGTGAAGGCGAAGGGATCCGGCGACAAGGCCTCCGGCAAGTTCCGCTTCCCGGAGGAGGAGCCTCGGGGCACCCTGGTGAAGGCGGAGTGGAAGCGCTCCAGCGCCACGCCCGGCGACCGCCTGGGTCTGCGGGTGGAGAGCAAGGGCTACGAGGGCGGCAAGCTGGAGATCGTGATCGAGCGGCAGCAGGCCGGCGGCTCCTGGCGGGCCTGGTCGCGCCTCACCGGCGCCATCGAGCAGGGAAAGTACGAGGGCATTTTCGTGGTCCCGCCCGGCGAAGGGGAAGAAGAGGGACTCGCGGGAGAGATCGTCGACCTCTATTTCGAGAGCGAGCCGAAGGAAGAGAGCGCGGCCTGGATGGTCGCCACCAGCGAGAAGCTGGAAGGCACGCAGCTCCAGTTCGTGCTCGAGCGCGTGGACCTGGACGGGGCCTGGGAGGAGATCGGCAGCGCGGTCTCCACCGTGAAGGACGGGCTGGCGAGGAACTCCGCCCAGGTGCCTGCCGCGCCCCCGGTCCTCGCCGGGGAAGACCCGGTGCGGCTCGCCTCCTCGGTGCGCAGCGGCCAGGAGGAGATCGTGGTCTCGATCGATCCCGGGTGGCTCGAGGGCAAGGAGTTCGAGGTGAAGATGGAGCGCCGCGCCCTCGACGGCAGCGACTGGGAGGACGAGGGCCCGGTCCGCGATTCGCGGTAGGAGGCTTTCATGGCCGGAGAGGATCGGGAGCAACAGGCCCCCGCGGTCGACCGGTACCGCTTCCGCGTGCGCACCAAGGACGGGCGCGAGCTGGTGAGCGCCATCGCCGTGGTCGATCCCCGCGCCAAGGGCAAGAACCGGCACGACCCCGCCGACTCGCTCGAGGAGCTGGACCAGAAGCACGAGGAGGAGGCCGGGCGGCACGACGAGGAGCTGGCCCAGGCCCACGAGGAGGAAGGGGAGCGGCACGCCAAGGACCTGGAGGACCACCAGCAGGCTGCCGAGGAGCAGCACGAAGGAGCGCTGGAGGCGCAGGGCGAGAGCGAGGTCGCGAAGAAGGAGGTCGAGCTGGACCGGGCCAACGCCGGCGAGCTCGACGAGCGCAAGGCGCAGATCGAGGAAGACCACGCAGCCGGGCAAGAGGAGGCGGAGGAGAAGCTGGAGGAGGAGCACGGCCACAAGCTGCAGGAGGAGCTGGCCAAGGTGGACGAGCGGCACCTGGGGGAGCTGGTCGGGCGCGGCAAGGAGCGGGCCCGGGCGATGCTCCAGGACCTGCGCGGGAAGACCGGGGAAGAGGCGGACGAGGTCCTGCAGGACCACCTGGACCGGCTGGAGGACGACGAGAAGGAGCTGCGGGAGAAGCAGGCCGGCGAGCGGCGGAAGAAGGAGCTGGACCTGCGCAAGGATCAGCGCCAGGAGCTCCTGGACCTGCGCAAGAAGGGGGCCTCCGAGCTGCAGGAGAAGAAGGACAAGGTGCTGGAGGACCTGCGCAAGAAGCAGGAGGAGGAGAAGAAGAAGGCGCTGGAAGAGCTGAAGGCCAAGGTCGCGGAGAAGAAGGACAGGGCCATCGCCGACCTGAAGGCCGGCTTCGAGAAGGCGAAGAAGGACCGGGCGGAGGCCCTGAAGAAGCGCCAGGAGGAGGAGCTGAAGAAGCGCCAGGAGCTGCTGCAGGGCTGGCAGGAGGAGGAGAAGCGCCGCCACCGCGAGCTGCTGGAGAAGAAGGGGCAGGAAGACGAGGCCGCCCCTGAAGCGGAGGGCGGCCAACACCCGTAACCCCGTGCTAGAACCCGCGGGTGCCGGCGCGCGAGTACAACTTCGACGGCCTGGTCGGCCCCACCCACAACTATGCCGGCCTCTCCCGCGGCAACGTCGCCTCGCAGGTCCACGCCGGCCAGCCGGCGAATCCCCGCGGCGCCGCGCTGCAGGGCCTGGCCAAGATGCGCTTCGTGGCCTCGCTGGGCGTGGGCCAGGCGGTGCTCCCTCCCCACGAACGCCCCTCGCTGCGCACCTTGCGCCGCCTGGGCTTTCGCGGGAGCGACGAGGAGGTGATCGCCTCCGCCGCCCGGGACCCGGAGCTGAAGGACCAGCTCTTGCGCATCAGCTCCAGCGCGGCGGCGATGTGGACCGCCAACGCCGCCACCAGCGTCCCCGCCTGCGACGCGGCCGACGGCAGGCTGCACCTGGTGCCCGCCAACCTCACGGCCATGTTCCACCGTTCGCTGGAGGCGGAGACCACCGCGCGCGTCCTGGGGGCGATCTTCGCCGATCCGGGGCGATTCGAGGTGCACGATCCGCTCCCCGGCGGCTCCCAGTTCGCCGACGAGGGCGCGGCCAACCACCTCCGCCTCGCCGGCGGCGGCCCGGCCGTCCACCTCTTCTCCTGGGGCAGGCAGGCCTTCGCCGGTCCTCCTCCCGCGGGGGAGCCCGCGCGCTACCCGGCGCGCCAGACCCGGGAGGCTTCCCACGCGCTCGCCCGCCTCGGCCAGGTGGATCCCGCCCGCGCCCTCTTTCCCCAGCAGCACCCGCGGGGGATCGACGGCGGGGCGTTCCACACCGACGTCCTCGCCGTGGGAAACGGCGCCGTGCTCCTCCTGCACGAGCTGGCCTTCGTCGATCCGGCGCCTTTGCTCGAGAAGCTGCGCTCGCTCCTGGGGCCCGCCTTCGCCGCCCACCTCGCGACGGAGAAGGAGCTGCCGCTCTCCTCGGCGGTGGAAGCCTATCCCTTCAACTCGCAGCTCCTCACCCTCCCGGACGGCAGCATGACCCTGGTCGCGCCCCAGGAGTCGCGCGAGGACGCGCACGCGCGCCGGTTCCTCGAGCGGGTGGTCGCTTCGGGCGGGCCGGTGAAGAGCGTGCACCACCTCGACCTCAGGCAATCGATGGAGAACGGGGGCGGCCCCGCCTGCCTGCGGCAGCGCATCGTCCTCGAAGACGAGGATCGCGCCGCCGTGAAGGCCCGGGTCTTCTGGGACGAGGCGCTGGGGACCGAGCTGGAGGGATGGGTGCGCCGGCACTACCGCGAGCGGCTGGACGTGGACGACCTGGCGGACCCGAACCTCGCCCGGGAAACCTTCGCCGCCCTGGACGAGCTGACGCGCATCCTCCGCCTGGGCAGCGTCTACGATTTCCAGGGCTGATCAACGCGGCCCGGGCGGCTCCTTGCGGATCAGCTTCCCCCGCGGATCCACCAGGTACGAGGCGTCGTCGTAGGAGAGCTCGAACAGCCCGTCCTCGCGCAGCGTGATGGCGCGGGGCAGCCGCTTGGAGAGCAGCGTCATGGCGTCGCCGCCGATGGTCAGGGTGGGCGAGGGGGCCTCGGCCTCCCTCGGCTCGGGCGGAGGCACGTCCTCCGTGGGCGGCGCCAGCCGCGGCACTCCGGCCGGCATCTCGGAGCCCTTCGGCTCGGCCTTTTCCTTGTCCACATCCGCCAGGCGGGCACGGACCTGCGCGGCGTCCTGGGGCGCCAGCCGGTCCAGTTCCCGCGTCAGCTCCGGGTTCGCCGACACCAGCCGGGCGGCGGGCACGACGAAGGGCCGGGGCAAGGGAAGGGGCGAAGGCGCCAGCCGTACGCCGTTGGCCCGCGGCGGCAGCCGGGAGAGCCGGTCTTCGCTGGCGCGCGCCTTGCGCATGGCATCGAAGCCGGGCTGCAGGTCGCCGATGGTCAAGCCGCCCTTGGCCTCGGCCAGGGCCCGGGCCACCTCGTCGGCGGCCTGCACCGCCCCGGCCCGCGTCCGGCCCGCCCGGTCGAATGTCCGCCCCAGCTCCGGGTCGGGATCCTGGGCCATCAGGTCGGCGCTGGTGTTGCGCACCCAGGTGCCGCGGTCGATGGCCTGGATCAGCCTCTTGAGATCTCCCCGGCCCCGGCCCACCGCGTTGTAGTCGCTGGTGCGGATGGCCTCCAGCTGGGCGGGGGTGGACCGCGAGGCCAGGGCCTGGTTGGCCCACCGCTCCTGCTGGGCCACCATCCGCAGGGCGTTTTCGTCCCGCTCGGGAGCGGGGGAACCGTGGATGCACCCGGCGGCGAAGAGGATGGCGAGGAAGACTCGGCGCATGGGCACTCCTTTGCCGGCGGCGCGTCCAGAGAGCAGCACGTGCGACACGCGGCGGTCGCGTTCGGCCACGCCCTTGAGTAGAACGACGAAAGGAGGCCCGCATTCAAATGATCGCCCTCGCGTTGCTGCTGGCGGCGCCCCCCGGGGATCTGCAGGCGCGCCTGCGCCACCTCGAGGCGATGGCGGCCGCCTGGGCGCCCGCTCCTTCGCCGGATGGGACCCGGGTCGCATTCCTCACCACCCTGTTCGGAAGCCGCCAGGCGGCCTCCGTCGCGGTCGAAGGGAGCTATCCCATCCAGCTCACCGACGAGAGCGAAGGGGTCGGATCCGTCCGCTATCTCCCTCCCGAGCCCCGGGAAGTAGTGGTGGCGCTGCGGGAAGGCCGCCGGCGCCTGCTCCTGGTGGACGACGAGGGTTCGGCTCCCATCGCCATCGACCCGGCGCCCGGCGATCAGTTCCTCGGGGGATTCACCCGCGACGGGAAGAAGATCTTCTATTCGGTGCAGGACGGGAGCAAGGTGTCGCTGCGCACCTGGGCTCCCGACACCAGGCGGAGCACCGAGATCACCCCGCCTCCCCCGGCGGCGGGGAAGCAGCCGGCCGCCGGCTCGCTGCCGCTCGAGGAGGCGCTCGCCGGCCTCTTCTCCCTGGGGCCCCCCACCTCCGACGGCCGTGCGCTGCTGGCCCTGGTGCGCCGGGGCGCCTCGGAGGCGGTGGTGCTCGCCGACCTGGCCGCGGCCAGGGCCGAGATCCTCGTCCAGGGCGACCCCGGGGCACGGTTCCGCCAGCCCCGCTTCTCCCCCGACGGACGCACCGTCTACGTCCTCACCGACGCCGGACGACAGGTGCTGGGCGTCGATTCCATCGCCGTCCAGGGACACGCGCGCAAGACGGTCTACGCGCCGGCCCAGGAGGTGGAGGCGTTCGCCCTCAGCGACGACGGCCACCGGCTGGCGGTGGCCCTGGAGTCGAACGGACAGGACGTCTTTGCGCTGCTCGACTTTCCCACCCTTCGCGTGCAGCCGCTGGCGGTTCCCCCGGCCGGCGCGCTCGCCGAGGGGGGCATGGCCTGGGACCGCTCCGGCGAGCGGCTCTTCTTCGGCTGGCAGCAGGCCGACGACACCACCGACGTCTGGGAGCTTCGCGTGGGCCGGGGAACGCCCACGCGCCTGACCCGCAGCCCGCGCCCGGGGCTGGGCAGCGGGGCGATTCCCCGCCCCAAGCTGGTGCGAGCCGGGGAACAGCCGGCCTGGCTCTGGCAGCCGGCCGGCGAGGGGAAGGCGAAGCTGGCGGTGCTCATCTCCAAACAGCCGATCCGGCCGGTCTTCGACAAGCGGATCACCGCCCTCAACTTCGCCGGGTTCGCGGTGCTGGCGGTGGCCGGCAGGGGCGCGGAGAAGGCGGCGCTCTCCTTCATGGATTCGGCGGCGGCGGTGGAGGGGAAGGCGCCGCTTCTCCTCGACCCGGAGGGGATCGGGCAGGAGGAGAAGTCGAGGTGGAGCGGGGTGGTGACCGGGCCGGGGAAGGGGGGCGGGCTGGAGCTGGATCCGGAGCGGCCGGATCTGCACGCGCTGGTGCGGTATGCGCTGAAGGGGGGCGGGTGAAGGCTTCGTTCACGGCCCCGTCGCCGTCGCCGTC
>DATKAG010000342.1:0-5223 GCA_035498355.1 Myxococcales bacterium
GTGGGGGCGGCGAGAAACCCCTGAACGTCAGCCGGGCGGCGCCCACTCCTCCGCTCCCGGGCCGCGCTGGCCGTTGCCCAGGCCCAGCTTCTTCGCCTGGTAGCGGAGCGAGTCGTAGCTGATCCCCAGGAGCCTCGCCGCGATGGTCTTGTTGCCCCGCGCGCGAACCAGGGCCTGCTCGATGAGGCTGCGCTCGAGCGCGTCGAGCGAAAGGCCCTCTTCCGGCAGGACCGCCGCTCCCGCGTCCGCCATGGCGGGCTCCGCCCCGGCGCGCAGGTAGAGGATCTCCTTGGGAAGGTGCTCGGGGAGCACCTCGCCTCCGCTCTCCAGCACCACGATGCGCTCCATCACGTTGCGCAGCTCGCGGACGTTGCCCGGCCACGGGTAGGCGAGCAGGAGCCGGGCCGCATCGTCCGACAACCCCGCCAGGGGCGGGCGCCGGTACTTGGCGGCGAAGCAATCGAGGAAGTGCCTGGACAGCTCCAGCACGTCGTCGGCGCGCTCCCGCAGGGGCGGGATGTGGAGGGAGAACGTGGCCAGCCGGTAGAAGAGGTCGGTGCGGAACTCGCCGGCCTTCATCGCCGCGTCCAGGTCGCAGTTGGTGGTGGCGATCACGGTGGCGCGGACGGGGATCACCGCCCGGCCTCCCAGGCGCCGGAAGGAGCGCTCCTCCAGCACGCGCAGGAGCTTGGCCTGCAGGTGCCAGTCCATCTCGCCGATCTCGTCGAGCAGGATGGTCCCGCCCGAGGCGATCTCGAACACGCCCTTCTTCTCGGCGCGGGCGTCGGTGAAGGCCCCCTTCTCGTGCCCGAACAGCTCGCTCTCGATCAGCGTCTCGGGCAACGCCGCGCAATTGACCCCGATGAAGGGCGCCAGCCGGCCCCCGGTCTCGCCGTGGAGCAGGTGGTGGAGATGGCGCGCCACCAGCTCCTTGCCGGTGCCGCTCTCGCCGGTGACCAGCATCATGGTGACGCCGGCCTTGGCCAGCTTCTCGATCCCGGCCCGCACCGTCCGCACCGCGGGAGAGCTCCCGACGATCTCCCGGTGCGCCAGCTCGCTGCCGCTGATCCTGCGCAAGTATTCCAGCTCCTGCCGGATCTGCCCTTTCTCGACGATCGCGCCGATGGCGAGCTTGGCCTGCTCCACGTCGAAGGGCTTGGTCAGGTAGTCGACCGCGCCCGCTTTCATGGCGCGGACCGCGCTCTCCGCGCTGGAGTCGGAGCTGACGATCACCGCCTGGGAATCGATCCCCCGCTCGGCGAGCTCGGAGAGGATCCGGAAGGCGGTGGCTCCGGAGGGCTCCAGGCCGAGCAGCACCAGGTCGGCCGCGAACGCCTGGATCTCGTCGACCGCGCCGGCGGGGTCGCTCCGGGCCAGCACCTCGTACCCGGCGGTTTCGAGGACGCGCGCGAGCACGCCGGTGGTGAGGTCGTCGTCGTCGAGCAGGAAGATGTGGGCCCTGGGCGTCATGCGCCTCAGGCCGGGACTGCGCGGCCTTCCTCCCCGTCGCTCCGGGTGACGGCGGCCGATCCGACGATGTCGACCAGCTGCACCTCGAAGGTCAGGTCCTGTCCCGCGAGCGGGTGGTTGGAGTCGAGCGTGATCTCCTCCGCCGTCAACGCCCGGACCCGGGCGCGGACGATCGCGCCGTCCTGTCCCAGCACCTCCACGAAGCTTCCCACCGTGGGCTTGAAGTGGTTCGGGTGGCGCCGGCCCTCCGCCAGACGGAACAGTTGAAGATGATGCTGCGCCGGCGTCACCTCGTCCTGCCCGAAGACGAGGACGCGATCCTCGCGCCGCGGGCCGAACGCCCGATCGCAGGGGATGGTGAAGGTGGTCTGTTGGCCGGGCTCGAGGCCGACCAGCGCTTCCTCGAAGGCGGGCAGCATCGCCCCGGCGCCGATCAAGATCTCCACCGGCGCAAAGGCGACGCCTCGTCCGCGAAAGTTTTGCCATTCCCCGTCGCCGGCATCCCGTGACGACTCGAAAACCGCGCCGTTGGCCAGCCTGCCCGTGAAGTGGAGCAGGACCCTGTCGCCCATTTTCGCCCTGGGCATCGGCGTCCTCCCTGTGCTCGCCACTCCGCCACGGGGCGATGATGCAAGATGTTTGCCCCCGTCCATCCTTTCGCAAGCGCCGGTGCGGCTTTGGGCCCGGCCAAGGCAGCCGGACATTCGCCTCGCAGCCCTTGCACGAAGCGCATCCGTTGCCGCATCGCCCGGGCCTGCCTCTCCCCGGGCAATGGGGGCAGGCCGTTCTTCCGGGGGCCTGCGAAGGCCTTCGCCGGGCTCGCCGGATGCATGGATTTGCGCCCGTGGGCCGGCGCGCGGCCATGCGGGAGAGCGGGGCATGATGAGGGGCACCGTGAGGTGGTTCGACGACGCCCGGGGAATCGCCTTGCTCGCCCGGGACGACAAGGGCGAAGACGCGTTCTGCCCTTTCGGCGCGATCCTGGCGGACGGGTGCTTCAAGAAGATCGCCCCCGGCCAGAGGGTGGAGTTCGAGCTCTTCGATACGCCCGAAGGGGCGGTGGCGGGGAACGTCCGCAGGGTCTTCGACGAGGCGGGCGTGCTGGTGACCGTGCTCTGCGCCAACGCGGTACAGGTGCGGACCCGATCCTGGGGAGAGGTCGACCTGCCCGCCGCGGCCGAACGGCTCCGCTCCTTCGGCGAGGTGCGCCTCGCCCAGTGCCTGGTGCGCCTGCGCGCTCCGCCCCACGAGATGACCCTGTTCGACGACGGCCGCGCCATCGTCAAGGGAACGGACGACCCGTCGCTCGCGCGCGATCTCCTCAGGAACTGGCTGGGGGTGAGGATCGCCGCGTGACCGGGATCCGCGGCGGCCGCCGCCGCCTGGAGGAGCCGATGGAAACACGCCCGTCACCCGCCGGACCCCCCGCTCCGGCCCCCGTGCGCCTGCCCATCGCTTCATCGGGGCGGCCGCCCAAGCCCGGATACCAGCGCGCCATCGAGGTCGGCCTGCGCTCGCTGCACATCGTCTCCATGGGGCTGGTCCTGGGAGGGATCGCCGCGGGAGGCGGCCATGAGGCCCTGCGCTGGCCGATCTTCGCCACCCTGGGGAGCGGCCTCTTGCTGCTCCTGGCGTCGATGGGCTGGGGATGCTTCCGCTTCTCCCAGGGCTCGGGGGCGGCGCTGCTCGCCAAGCTCCTCCTCCTCGGCCTGGGCAACGTCTTCGATTCCACGCGGCTGCAGTGGTACGTGGCCGCGACCATCGTCACCTCGATCGGCTCCCACATGCCCGCCTCCTGGCGTCACTTCCCCATCTCCGGCCAGCTCCGTTCGCTGGCCGGCCCGGGAGCGCGCACGTGATCGGCCCGCCGGAAGCGCTCCGCGGCGAGCCCGAAAAGAGCGCCTGGGTCGACTGGAACGAAGCGTGGAAGGCGGCGCGGGCGCGCGCCGCCCGCCGGGGCGGTTCGGAGGCATGGGATCGGCGCGCGCCCTCGTTCGCCCGGCACCCCGGGCGCAGCGGCTACGTGGAAAAGATGCTCTCGCTCATCGACGCCGGGCCCTCCTGGTCGGTGCTCGACGTCGGCTGCGGCTCGGGCGCGCTCGCCCTTCCCCTGGCGCGCAAGGTGCGGTCCGTGATCGCGCTGGACTTCTCTCCCCGCATGCTCGACATCCTCCGCGGCCGTTGCGTCGAGCAGGGGCTGGGGAACGTGCAAACCGTCCTCGGCGCCTGGGAGGACGATTGGGAGAAGCTCGGCATCGGCGCCTGCGACCTCGCGCTCGCCTCGCGCTCCCTCATCGTCGAGGATCTGCGCGGCGCGCTCCTCAAGCTCCACCGGGCCGCCCGCCGCCAGGTCATCCTCACCCAGCCCGTGGGCACGGGGCCCATCGATCCGCGCATCTTCGCCGCCGCCGGCCGCACGCACGTTTCCGGCCCGGACTATCTCTATCCGCTCAACATGCTCCGCCAGCTCGGCATCCGCGCCAGGCTGGACTTCATTCCCGTCGCCCAGGCGCACCGCTTCGCCAGCGTGGGCGAGGCGCTCGACGGCCTGGCCTGGATGCTCCCCGACCCGTCGCCCGCCGAGCTGGAGCGGCTGCGGGACTGGCTGCAGCAGGAGCTCGTCCCGGTGGCGGGCGGCCTCGAGCTGCTGCCGGCGCACTCCGTCTGCTGGGCCGTCCTCTCCTGGAGCAAGCAAGGCCCGGCGGCCTGACGCTCCGGTTCTCTCAGGGCAGCGCGCGCAGGTGGAGCCCGCTTCCGAAGACGTACGCGATCCGCACTCCGTCGTCGGCGAAGGCGATCTGCCCCGGGTCGCCCGCGCCGGTGGCCACCGTCCGGGTCTGGCCGGATGCGGTTTCGACCACCTTCAACCGCGCCTCGGTCTGACCGGGCTCGCAGGAGAGAAACGACTGGGCATGCAAGCACTCCGTTTCCCAGAAGGCCACCTGGCGGCCGTCGGCGGAGATGGCAGCGTGGGCGAAGTCCAGCAGGCCTTCTTGCGTATCGTACAGGGAATGCTGTCCGCCCCGAACGAGGTCCAGCAGGTAGACGCGCTCGTGGAGTTGCTCCGCCGCCAGCGCCACGACCTGCAGCTCTCCGTCGCGCCAGCGGACGGCGCGCCAGAGTCCCGGGCTGCCATCGGGCACTTCCTGCGTGGACCCGTCGGCCAGGTTGAAGAGGACCGGGGGCTCGCCGCCGCAGAGGAGCTGATCGGCTGAAGGCGAGAAGACGGGGAGGACGGGGTAGAGAGGGGAACACCCCGAGGCGGAGAGGATGGCGCCGGAGGCGTCTGCCACGGAAGGGACGCCGCTCGCCGTCCAGTACAGCACGCGGCGGCCGTCCGCCGAGACTGCCGGGTCGACACCCCTGACCTCGCCGACCGGAAGCGTCTGGTGCGCGAGCGCTTCCCGCACCGTGAAGCTGGAGACGGGGCCGGACAGATCCTCCGCGATGAAGTAGAGGGCCGCCGCGTCCTGGCTCCGCGCCAGGTTGGCGGCGAAATACGGCCTCGCGGCATCGAGCTGCCTTCGGGCCCCGTCCGCGACGCGAACGGCGATCAGCTCGGGTGTGTTGGAAACGTACGCGATCTCCGCCCCGCCCGCGAGCCAGGCGAAAATGGACGCCCCGGTGCCCACCACGTCGTAGGCCAGCTTGGGGCCGCGATCCTCCAGGACCTGCCTCGGGCCGCCGGTGCAACAGGGAAGCAGGCAGGCGGCCACGAGCCTTGACCAGTCGCTCGCCATGCGGTCACCACTG
>DATKAG010000343.1:0-4231 GCA_035498355.1 Myxococcales bacterium
TGCGCGACCTCACCGCCCGCGGCGGCGGGATGCTGCTCACCGGCACCGGCGCGGACCTGGGGGTGCTCAAGTTCCTTCCCGAGCTGGAGAAGATCCAGAAGGGCGAGTTCGAGTCGCGCCTCTCCGTGCAGTACGACGACAAGTACGCCTGGTTCGCCTGGCCCGCCTTCGCCCTGCTCTGCGCAGCGGCGGCCCTGGGCGAAGGGCGCCTGTGGCGCAGGAGGCTCGCGTGACCGCGCTCCTGCTCGCCCTCGCCTTGGCCGCGCCCGAGCGGGTGGTGGTGGTGGCGCGCAAGGCGGAGGCGCCCGGCCTGCTGGAGCGGATCAAGGGCCCGCTGGCGCGCGCCTTCCACCGCCTCTACGAGCGCGAGGACGAGGACGTGGCGCGGGGCAATGCGCTGGCGGCCCGGAACGATCCGGACGGCGCCCTGCGCGAGTACGACAAGGCGCGAGCGCGGCGGCCGGACGATCCGCGGGTGGCGTACGACCGCGCCTCGGTCCTCTTGAAGATGGATCCGAAGGCCGCCCCGGTCGCCGTCGCCGAGGCTTCGCAGGCGCTCCAAAATGGGGACGCCGCCTTGAAGCCGAAGGCTAGTTACCAGCTCGCCCTGGCCAGCGAGGCGATGGGCCAGGCGGAGGACGCCGTCCGTCAGTACGGCGCTACCCTGGCGCTCGATCCCGACGACGTGGATTCCAAGGTGAACCTGGAGCTCTTGCTGCGCACCCAGGAGGAGCGCAAGCGGCAGAGTCCGGCCGGCCAGCCCAAGGAGAAGAAGCCGGGGCAGCAGGGCGGGCAGCAGCAGCCGCAGCCCCAGCAGGGCGACGCCTCGAAGAAGCAGGAGCAGAACCGTCCAGACCAGCCGGACAAGGACAAGCAGCAGCAGGCCGGCGACCAGCAGCAACAGGAGCAGAAGCAGGCGCAGGAGCAGCAGAAGCCCGTGGCGCGGCCCGACAAGCCGCTGGACCGCAGCGAGGCGCAGCGGCTCCTCGACGCGCTGCGGGCGAACGAGCAGCAGCTCCAGACCTGGCGATTCGCCAAGCAGAAGACGGACGTGAGGAGGCGCGGTGATCCCGAGAAGGACTGGTAGGGCGCTCTGCGCCGCCCTGCTCTGCGCCCTGCCCGCGCTGGGGGCGGCGGAGGTGGAGCTGTCCGCCGCAGCGGACGCGAGCGAGGTGGCCCTGGACGGCACGCTGGTGCTGCGCGTCACCGCCCGCTACTCCTCCAAGGGGCCCGCCGGCGACCTGCAAGTGCCGCCCTTCGCCGACTTCGACATCGTCAGCCGCTCGCAGTCGGAGCAGCTCAGCTTCTCCTTGTCGGGCGGATCGGCCACCATCGAGCGGACGGTGACCACCTCGCTGATGCTTACTCCCAAGCGGGTGGGCGATCTCACCATCGAGCCCATCAAGCTGGAGTTCCGGGGGAAGACGTACCAGACGGATCCCATCGGCATCCGGGTGGTCCCGGCGGGGCAGGCCGCCGGCGGCGGGCGCGGCCCCGATGCCCCTCCCGACCGCCGGAGCGACGCCGCCGAGCCATTCGCCGACGTGCACCCCGGGCAGCGCGACCTGGTGCTGCGCGCGGCGGTGGACAACGACCATCCCTTCGTCGGCCAGCAAGTGACCTGGTCGCTCTACCTGCTCGCCCGCACCAACGTGAGCAGCATCGAGAAGCTTTCCAGCCCGCGGCTGGACGGGTTCTGGAGCCTGGACATCGAGGCGCCCCAGCAGCTGGTCCCGGAGCAGCGGATCCTCGACGGCGTGCCCTACACGGCCTACCTGCTCCGCCGCCGCGCCCTCTTTCCCTTGCGGGCGGGGGCGGCCACCATCGATCCCGCCGAGGTGCAGGTGGTCACCGGCTTCGGGATGCTCTTCTCCCGGGGCAGCTCGCGGCGCAGCTCGCAGCCCATCCAGCTCGAGGTGCAGCCGCTCCCGCCGGGAAAGCCGCCCGGGTTCGACGCGGGGAACGTGGGCCAGTGGACGCTGCAGGCCACCGCCGAGCCGGAGGCGGTGGTGGTGGGGCAGCCCATCACCTTCCGCCTGGTGGCCAGCGGCCGGGGCAACGTGCGCGACCTGCGGCTGCCCAGGCTGCCCGAGATCCCCGGGATCCGCGCCTACGAGGCCACCACCGCCGACAAGGACACCATCGAGCGGGGGAAAGTGAATGGGACGCGCACGGTGGAGCAGCTCTTGGTGCCGGAGCGGACCGGAGCCCTGGAGATCCCCGCGCTCTCGATGGACGTCTTCGACCCGGCGCTCAAGCAGTACCGGACGCTGCGGACCGAGCGCATCCCCTTGCGCGTGAACCCTGGGCAGGCCGGCCTGCCCGCCTCCGAAGCGGCGCCGCAGAACCTGCTCTCCGCCGGCGGCATCCGGCCCATCCGCCTGCGCCTGGGCTCGGTGCAGCGGGCCGCGCCGCCCTGGACGCAGCCCTGGTTCTGGCCGCTGCTCGGGGCGCCGCCGTTCGGCGTGGCCCTGGCGCTGGGCATCGCGGGACTGCGGCGGATGCTCCAGGTCGATCCGGGGGAGAAGCGCGTGCGGCTGGCGCGCGGGGCCGCGGCCCGGCGGCTGAAAGGCGCCCGGGCGCTGCTCCAGCGCGGCGAGTCGCTGGCCTTCTACGCCGAGGTGGCGCGGGCGGTGACCGGATACCTCCTGGACAAGCAGGGCGTGGCCGCCGCGGGGCTCACCCGCGAGGAGCTGGCGGCGGCGCTGGGCGCGCGCGGCTACGGCGAGGAGACGGTGCGCCGGGTGATCCGCGTGCTGGACGACTGCGACCGCGCCCGCTTCGCGCCCGGCAGCAGCGACGCCCCGGCTCGCGAGGCCATGCTGGGACGGGCGGACCAGGTGCTGAACGAGCTCGATCGGGGGAGAGCGTGACCCTGCTCCTCGCCCTCCTCTTCGCCGCCGCGGAGCCGCCCGGCGCCCAGCTCTTCGCCGACGCCAACGCGGCCTTCCTCTCCGGCGACGTGTCCCGGGCCATCGCCGCCTACGAAGCCCTGGTCTCCGAGGGCGTGACCTCGCCCGAGCTGGAGACCAACCTGGGGGCAGCCTGGCTGCGCCAGGGGAAGCGCGGGGCGGCGGCGCTGCACTTCGAGCGGGCGCTCTTCCTCGATCCCGGAGACGAGGACGCCCGGGCCGATCTGCTGGAGGTGCGCCGGGGGAACGTCGACCGGCTGGAAGGCGAGCCGGAGGATGGCGGCTGGGAGACGCTCTCGCGCCTGCTCGCGCCTCTCCCCGGGGCCGCGGCGGGGATCGCGCTCCTCGTCCTCTGGGGAGCGGCCTGGGCGCTCTGGGGCATCCGCCTCTTCCGCTCCTCGCCGCGCTTCCTCTCCACGGCCGTGGCTGCCTGTTTCGCCAGCGCCGCCCTGGCCGGGCTGGTGGTCTGGGGAGCGGCGGCGGGACAGAGGATGGCGATGAAGCGTGGGGTGGTGGTGGCGCACTCGGTGCCCGCGCGCGAAGGACCGGCGGACAAGAGCGCCAGCCGCTTCGAGATCCACGAAGGCACCACCGTGCGCGTGGAGGACGAGGACTCCGGGTTCCGCCGGGTGAAGCTCTCGAACGGGCTGACGGGCTGGGTGCCGTCGTCGACGGTGGAGTGGGTGGTTCCGCCCGGCTGGGCGGGGCGGCCCACCATCGCCCTCAAGTGAGGAAGCACGCCGCCCTCGCCGTCCTGCTCGCGTGCGCCGCGGTGCCGCGGCTGGCGACGCTGCGCAGCGCCTCCGGCGACCCGCCCCCGCACGGCGAGGCCGACGAGCAGGTGTTCATCACCCTGGTGGCGCAGGTGCGGGCCCACCCGCTCGCCTACACCCTGCAGGGCACGCCGCTGCTTCCCAAGCTCGATGCGGAGAACTACGACAAGCCGATCTTCTTCCACCCGCCTGCCTTCGTGTACCTGGCCGCGGCGCTCACGGCGGCCGGCATTCCCCTCCCCCTGGTGCCGGTGCTGCTCGAGCTTGGGGCCATCGCTTGCATCTACTTCCTCGGCTTGCGTCTCTATGGGGAGCGCGAGGCGCTCTGGGCGGCTTTCCTGCTCGCCACCTGCCCCATCACCTGGTTCGTCGCCCAGCACGTCTGGATCGACGCCATGCTCGTGTTCTCCGTCTCTTTGGCGCTTTTGGCCGCGGACCGGGCGGGAGAGAACGCGACGCCTTCGGCGTATGCCTGGGCCGGGGGGGCCTTCGCGCTCGCCTTTCTCAGCAAGACCACCGGCGCCCTGGTTTTGCCCGCGATGATCG
>DATKAG010000344.1:0-6271 GCA_035498355.1 Myxococcales bacterium
GCTCGTCGCCCAGGCTCTGGGCGAGGTCGCGGACCGCGTCGGCGCTCTGGGCCCGGCCCAGCTCGTAGGCCGCGCGGGCGCGCACCAGCGCCTCCCGGTCCTTGAGGTGGGCCAGCCAGCAGCGGGCGTCGTTGGTGCAGGTGCGCGCCGCCTCGAGCGGCCTGGAGAGGCTCCCGAACTGGGCCGCCAGCGCCTCGCAGGCCTTCTGCGGATCGTCGGCCGGCAGGTTGAGGTCCAGCAGCTGCCGGTGGCAGGTGGGCTGCGATCCCTTCGCTTCCCGCGCGGCCATCCCGGACACCTCCTTTTCCAGTCCGGGGTCCCCGAAGAGCGAAGCCGACTGCGCCACGGCCAGGCGCAGATCGAGCACGCCGGCCTGTGCCTTCTTCATCAGTTGGCCCGCCTGGGCGCGGTCTCCGATCCAGACCAGGGCCTCGGCCGCCGCGGTGACCACCTCGTCGTCCTGGTCGCTGGCGGTGGACACCAGCGACTGGAGCAAGGGCGCCGCCTGGGCCGCGCGGATCTTCCCCAGGGCGCCGGCCGCGGAGGAGCGCACCAGGTTGGAGAGCAGGCGCGAGGTCCCCGGCAGGGGATCGGGGTCCAGGTACTTCAGCTTCGCCAGAAGCACGGGGATCGCCCTCTTGTCCTCCAGGTCGCCCAGCACCAGCGCCGTCTTCGCATAGGTGCCGGCCGGCGCGCGGTTGGCCTCCTTGGCCCAGGCCAGGTACGCGGGGTCCTGGTCCTGGGCGATGCGCAAGAGCGGCTCCACGGCCGGCTCGCCGATGAGGAGCAGGGCGAAGGAGCTCTCCGGCAGGAACGACACGCCCTGCCGCTCGATCACCAGGCCGTGGGCCAGCGCGGGGATGGCCGAAGGATCGGCGATCTGCCCCAGCGCGACGATGGCCCGCTTGATCAGGAGCGGGGGCGCTCCGGCGTCGTCCACGATGTGCGAGAGCTCGGGGATCGCCTCTTTCGCCTTCACCTTCCCCAGTGCTTCCACCGCCGCCACCCGCAGGTTCTCGTCGCTGGCCCGGGAGAGGCGCAGGAGCGCCGGAGCGGCGCGCGGATCGCCGATGTTCCCCAGCGCCTCCGCGACGCGGGTGTTGCTGCGGTTGGTGGCGCGGGCCAGGGTGTCGCTGCCGGCGCCCACGGTGGTGTCCACCGCCCCGAGAAGGGCGTCGACCTGCTCGGGGCCGCCCAGGTCCTCCAGCGCCAGCGCCGCCTCCTCCTTCACCAGGGGATCGGTGAGCAGCGCGGCGATCTGCGGCGCGGCCTCCTTCGCTTTCAGCTTGCGCAACTCCTGGATGGCCTGGATGCGGACCTTGGCGTCCTTGTCCTCCAGCCTGGGGATCCAGGTGCGCGGATTGCTCGCGTCTCCCGGCTTGCAGGCGAAGAGCGCGAGAGAGAGGGCGAGAGCGAAGATCCGCATCGTCTCTCGCGTACCTGCCCTCGCCCGAGGCGTCAAATTCAGTTGAGCCCTTCCTCCTTGAGCGCCTGGGCCACCGCCGGGCGGGCCTTGACCCGGTCCATGAACTGCTGCAGGGCGGGCGGCAGCGTCACCTCGGCGCGCGTCGACCA
The DNA here is from genome assembly GCA_035498355.1 of Myxococcales bacterium. Lineage (GTDB taxonomy): Bacteria > Myxococcota > Myxococcia > Myxococcales > 40CM-4-68-19 > 40CM-4-68-19. Next base: position 1,576 of record DATKAG010000344.1, read on the forward strand.
GCGCAGGATGGTGTAGAGGTACGCGTCCGCCGCGCTGAACTCGTTCCCCAGGAGGAACGGCTGGTGCGCGAGCGTGCCCGCCACCAGGTCGAGCCGCTTGATCAGGGTTTCCCGGAACACCGGGTCGGGCGTCTTGCGGAAGAGCGGGCTGAAGTTCTTGTGCAGCTCGGTGGCGATGAACACCAGCCACTCCTGCATCTTGTAGCGCTCGCGCGTGCCGGCCTTGGGGGCCAGCTTCTCCCCGCCCTTCTGGTCCACCAGGTACATGACGATGGAGGCGCCTTCGGTGAGCATCGTCCCGTCGTCGAGCTGCAGCGCGGGCACGTAGCTCTTGGGATTGAGCCTGTTGTAGTCCACCCCGGACTCGGAGACCTTGGTCTTGCGATCCACCTTGTCGAGCTGGAAGTCCGCGCCCATCTCGCGCAGGACGATATGGGGGGAGAGGGAGCAGACGCCGGGCACGTAGAAGAGTCTCATGGCGCAAACGGATACCGGCGCGTTTGCTAAGTTGCAACGCCGCATGCGCATCGTCTTCCTGGGAACGCCCGATTTCGCACTGCCGATCCTGGAAGCCTGCGCGCGGGCCGGAGAGCTGGCGCTGGCGGTGGCGCAGCCCGACAAGCCGGTGGGACGGCACCAGGAGCTGCAGGAGCCACCGGTGAAGCGCTGGGCGCGGGCGCACGGGGTGCCCGTGGAGCAACCCGCCAAGGTGAAGCAGGGCCGGCTGGCCGCGGTGCTCGCCGCGGCGCGGCCCGAGGTGGCGATCGTCGCGGCGTACGGCCGCATCCTCCCGGCGGACGCGCTCGCGGTCCCGAAGCACGGCTGCCTGAACGTGCACGCCTCGCTGCTTCCCGAGCTGCGCGGGGCGGCGCCGGCGCAGTGGGCCATCGCGCGCGGGTACCGCGAGACCGGCGTCACCATCATGCAGGTGGACGAGGGGCTGGACACGGGCGACATCCGCCTGCAGCGCAAGCTCGCCATCGGCGAAAGCGAGACCGGCGAGTCGCTGCTGGGCAAGCTGGGGCAGCTGGGAGCCGGAGCGCTGGAGGAGGCGCTCGCGCTGCTCGCCCGCGGCCAGCTGCCCCGCGCGCCGCAGGACCATTCCTTGGCCACCCTGGCGCCGCTGCTCACCCGCGAGGACGGCCGGGTGGACTGGACGCGCAGCGCTTTCGAGCTGGACGCCCGCCTGCGCGGGTTCACTCCCTGGCCGGGCGCCTGGACCACGCTGGAAGGCGCCGTGTTGAAGATCCATGCGGCGCGTCCTCTCGTGCACGAGGGCGGCGCGCCGGGTGAGCTGCTCCAGGGCAGCGCGGTGGCCTGCTCCGGCGACACGGCCTGGGAGCTTCAGGAGGTGCAGCCGGAGGGGCGCAAGCGCATGCCGGCGCTCGCGTGGCTGCAGGGCGCCCGTCTCGGGCCCGGCGCCCGGCTGGGCACCTAGAGAGAGAGCCCCACGGGCGCCCGCTCCTGGGGTATTTTGGCCCGTTCCCGCCGTAGAGGAGCGCGTTGGCATGCTGATCGTCCTCCATCCCGACGTCACACCGCAGGCGCAGGCCGCGATCGAGAACCGCGTGCGCGAGCTGGGCTTCACTCCCCACGCCATCTCCGGCGCGGGCCGCACGGCCATCGGGATCACCGGCAACAAGGGCGCCATCGATCCCGGCCACTTCCGCGAGCTGGAAGGCGTGGCCGACTGCATCCCGGTCACCGCTCCCTACAAGCTGGTCAGCCGGGAGGTGAAGCACGAGGACACGGTGGTGGACGTTTCCGGCGTCCCCATCGGGGGCAGGGAGCTGGTGGTGATGGCCGGGCCCTGCGCGGTGGAGAGCGAGCAGCAGATCCTCACCGCGGCCCGGGGAGTGGCGGCCAGCGGCGCCTCGCTGCTGCGCGGCGGCGCCTTCAAGCCCCGCACCAGCCCCTACGACTTCCAGGGACTGAAGCAGAAGGGGCTGGAGCTCCTGGCCAAGGCCCGCGCCGAGACGGGGCTGAAGGTAGTCACCGAGGTCAAGGACACCGAGACGCTGGGGGCGGTGGTGGAGAGCGCCGACCTCTTGCAGATCGGCGCCCGCAACATGCAGAACTTCTCCCTGCTGGAAGCGGTGGGCGACCTGCGCAAGCCGGTGCTGCTCAAGCGCGGCATGTCCTCCACCTTGAAGGAGCTGCTCATGGCCGCGGAGTACATCGTCTCCCGCGGCAACAAGCAGGTGATCCTCTGCGAGCGCGGCATCCGCACCTTCGAGACCATGACCCGCAACACCCTGGACCTGAACGCGGTGCCCATCCTCAAGCGCGAGTCGCACCTGCCGGTGGTGGTCGATCCCTCGCACGGCATCGGCATCCGCAGCGCCGTGCTCCCCATGGCCCGCGCGGCGGTGGCCTGCGGGGCCGACGGCCTGATCGTCGAGGTGCACCCCGACCCGGACCGGGCCCTGAGCGACGGCATGCAGTCGCTCAACCTCGCCGCCTTCGAGAAGCTGATGCGCGAGGTGGAGAAGATCGCCGCCGCCCTGGGCCGCTCCTTGCACCGGCTGGCGCGGGCGTGAAAGCGCGCGTCTCGCCGCTGCGCCGTCCCTTGCGCGCGGGCGGCGTGCGCGTGCCGGGCGACAAGAGCATCTCCCACCGGGCCCTGCTCTTCGCCGCCCTGGCGGAGGGCGAGAGCCGGGTGGCGGGGCTGGCGGCGGGCGACGACGTGCGCTCCACCGCGCGCTGCCTGGCCCAGCTTGGAGTTCCGCTCTTGCGCGGGGACGGGACGCCCTGGCTCCCGCCACCGCGCTCGGCGGAGTTTCCCGAGCAGGTGAAGGCGCCCTTCGTGCCTCCCCAGCGGCCCCCGGGAAGCGCGGCGCTCCCCGAGCGGGACGCGGACATGGGCGACGACGACGCCATCGTCTTCGGCCAGGGCCTCTCCGGACTGCGCGAGCCGGTCTCCGCGCTCGACTGCGGCAACTCCGGCACCACCATGCGCCTGCTCACCGGCATCCTCGCCGGCGCTGGACTGGAAGCGACGCTCACCGGCGACGAGTCGCTCTCCAAGCGCCCGATGGAGCGGGTGGCGAAGCCGCTGCGCTCGATGGGCGCCGCCATCGAGACCCGCCAGGGGAAGCCGCCGCTGCGGATCCAGAGCCGCAGGACGCTGCGCCCCGCGGCGGTGAATTCTGACGTGGCGAGCGCGCAGGTGAAGAGCGCGGTGCTCCTCGCCGGGCTCTTCGCCGAGGGCGAGACCAGCTTCACCGAGCCGGCGAGGAGCCGCGATCACACCGAGCGCCTCTTGCGCACCATGGGGGCGGAGATCACGCAACGGGGGACCACGGTGGCCGTGCGCGGCCCGGCGAAGCTGCGCGGATTCGCCCTCGACGTCCCCGGCGATCTCAGCTCGGCGGCGTTCCTGGTGGCAGCGGCGCTGATCTCCCCGGCCGGCAGCGAGCTGACGCTCGAGCACGTGGGCGTGAACCCCACGCGCGCCGGGTTTCTCGACGCCTTGGCCTTGTTCGGCGCCCGCATCGAGCTGGAGCTGGGCAGCGCCAAGGCGCCCGAGCCGGTGGCGAAGCTGACCGTGGCCCCCGGCAGGCTCCACGGGGCGCGCCTGGACGGCGACCTGGTGCTGCGGGCCATCGACGAGGTCCCCATCCTGGCCGTGCTGGGCGCGCTGGCGGAGGGCGAGACGGAGATCCGCAACGCGCAGGAGCTGAGGGTCAAGGAGTCGGACCGGATCGCGCAAATGGCCCGCGGGCTGCGCGCCATGGGAGCAAAGGTGGAGGAGCTGGCGGACGGCCTGCGCATCCAGGGCGGGGCGCTGCGCGGCAGAGCGGACATCGACTCCGCCATGGACCACCGCATCGCCTTGGCATTCTCGGTGGCGGCGCTGGCGGCCCAGGAGCCCTGCACCATCTCCGGAGCGGAGTGGGCGGACGTCTCCTTCCCCGGCTTCTACCGTTTGCTGCGCGAGCTGGGCGCGGAGGTGGAGATCCTCCCCTGATGCGCGCGCTCTACGTCCTGATCGGCGACCCCGTCGCCCACTCCCGCTCGCCGGCCATCCACGCGCGCGCCTTCCAGCTGCTGGGCGTGGACGCGGTGTACGCCCCCTGCCGGGTCACCGACGTGCCCGGCGCCGTCCGCGCTTTGCGGTCGCTGGGGATCGCCGGCGCCAACGTCACCATCCCCCACAAGCAGGCGGTGATCCCGTCGCTCGACCGGCTGGAGGAGACGGCGCGGCGCATCGGCGCGGTGAACTGCATCGCCAGCCGCGACGGCGTCCTGCACGGGCACAACACCGACCGCGAGGGCATCCTCCGCGCCCTGGGCAGCTTCTCCGGCCGCGCCGTGGTGCTGGGAGCGGGGGGATCGGCCCGGGCGGCGGTGGACGCGCTGCGGCCCCAGGTGACCATCGTCAACCGGACGCGTTCGCGCGGCGAGGAGCTGGCGCGGGAGATGGGCGTCGAGGCGGGCGGCCCGGAAGCGCTGGCGCGCGCCGAGGTGGTGGTGAACTGCACCAGCGTGGGGATGAGCGGCGAGGAGATGCCCATCGATCCGGCGGCGCTGCGGGGGACTCCCACGATCATCGACCTGGCCTACTCCCCGCGCGGGGAGACGGCGCTGATCCGCGCCGCGCGGGCCAAGGGGCTGCGGACCATCGACGGCATCGACGTGCTCGTCCAGCAGGCCATCGCCTCGCTGGAGATCTGGCTGGAGCGCCCCCGGCTGG
>DATKAG010000345.1:0-4706 GCA_035498355.1 Myxococcales bacterium
GCCCAGCTCGACGATGGCTCCCGGCTCCTCGGCGTCGTGGTTGGTGTAGCGGTCGGGGTAACAGGCGTCGAAGATCTTCGTCCCCACCATCCGCCGCATCTCCGCCTCGGTCATGCGCCGGTGCAGGGCGTTGGCGATCAACAGATGGACGTCGTCCACGCCGGAGTCGGCCAGAAGCTGCAGCACGATCTCCAGCATGTGCTGGCGCACGTCCGGGGTGCGCATGGGCGGCAGGGGCAACGAGATGTCGTCCATCGCCACCACCACCCGCATCCCCGGGCGGAGCTGGGCGTGCAGCGGGTCGCAGCCTTCCGGGTGGTTGATGGCCCAGCGGATCGCCGCCCGCCAGTTGGCCAGCTCCTCGACCGGTGGATTGGGGAAGATCACGCGCGTTCCCGCCGGGATCTCCTCCAGGAGGATCCCGGTGTCCGAGAAGAGCATTCGCGGAGGGGAGCGCTTCTCCTGGAAGACGACCTGCGCGTCCTCGTCGTAGCTCGCCCGCAGCCGGTCCAAGGAACGCATGGGACGGCGGTTCTACCTGAAATGCCCTCTCTTCTGCACGGTCCGGCGGATCAGGCGAGCTTCTTGCTGAACCTTGCCGAGGCGAGCACGACCAGGGCGGCGAGGATGCCGGCCAGCCAGGCGCACTCCGTGGAAAGCTCCCTAAGTCCGCTCCCTTTCAGGCTGATTCCCCGGACGATGCGGAGGAAGTGGGTGAGCGGCAGCACCTGCGAAAGGAATTGCGCAGCTCGCGGCATTCCCTCCCAGGGGAACATGAAACCGCTGAGGAGGATGTTGGGCAAAAGGAAGAAGAAGCTCATCTGCATGGCCTGCTGCTGCGTCTGCGCCAGGGTGGAGAAGAACAGGCCCACGGCCAGGTTGGCGGCGATGAAGACGAAGGCCAGCAGGTAGAGCAGGGCCACCGACCCGCGGAAGGGCGCGCCGAAGATCAGGCGCCCGAGGAGGAGGATGAGGGTCATCTGCACGTAGCCGATGGCCACGTAGGGGAGGATCTTGGCGACGATCAGCTCCCCCCTCCGCAGGGGAGAGACGATCAGTTGCTCCAGCGTCCCCCGCTCCCGCTCGCGGGCGATGGCCATGGCGGTGAGCATCACCATGGTCATGGTGAGGATGACGCCGATCAGGCCGGGGACGATGAAGGCGCTGGTCTCGAGGTCGGGGTTGTAGAGGATGGCCGGCTCGATCACGGTGCGCGGTCGCTGCGCCGCCTCCGCCTGGGCGACGCCGGCGGCCGCGGTGCTGGCGCTGGACACCGTCTGCGGGTCGCTGCCGTCGAGCAAGAGCTGCAGGGTGCCCGGCCGCCCTCGCGCCAGCTGGCTGGCATATCCCGGCGGCACCACCAGGGCGGCGCGGGCCTCGCCCTTGCGGAAGGCGCTGGAGATCTCTTCGTAGCCGCGCACCTCGCCGGCCAGGTCGTAGAAGCCGGTGGCCCGCATCCGCTGGGCGAAATCGCGGGACTGCGCCGAACGGTCCTGGTCCCAGACCACGGTGGGGACGTGGCGCACGTCGGTGTCGATGGCGTAGCCGAAGAGGAGGAGCTGGATCACGGGCAGCGCCACCATCATCGCCAGGGTGAGCCGGTCGCGGCGCAGCTGGAGAAGCTCCTTGAGGGCGATGGCCCAGAGGCGGGAGAAGGTGGCCCTCATGCGCCCGCCGCCTCGTGCCGCACCATCGACACGAAGGCGTCCTCCACGGTGACCCGGGCGGGGCGGGAAGTGCGCACCGCCTGCCCCAGCACGCGCCGGGCCAGCTCTTCGGGATCCACCCCGCGCAAGGTGGCGAGGCGCATGGTGTGCCCGTAGTGCGCCACCTCGTCCACCTCGGGCAGGGCGCGCAGGGTGGCGGCGGCGGCCGGCGCGTCGTCCACCTCCAGCTCCGCCACCCGCAGGCCGCGGCGGTCGACGACCTGCTGCGGCGTCCCCACGTCGAGCACGGTGCCGCGGAAGATGAAGGCCAGCCGGTGGCAGCGCTCGGCCTCGTCCATGTAGTGGGTGGTGACCAGCACCGTGGTCCCCAGGGAGGCGAGCCGGTGGATCTGCTCCCAGAACTCCCGGCGGCTCACCGGATCCACGCCGGCGGTGGGCTCGTCGAGGAAGAGCAGGGGAGGCTGGTGGATGGTGGCGCAGGCCAGCGCCACCCGCTGCTTCCATCCTCCCGAGAGGGTGCCGGCGATCTGGTCCCGGCGGTCGCGCAAACCGGTGCTCTCCAGCACCTCGGCGATGCGCGCCGCGCGCCTCCCCGCGGCCACCCCGTAGAGCCCGGCGTAGAAGCGGAGGTTCTCGAAGACGGTGAGGTCCTCGTAGAGGGAGAAGCGCTGGGTCATGTAGCCGATGCGCTCCTTGATCCGCTCGGCGTCCCTGGCGATGTCGAAGCCGACCACCGTGCCCTTGCCGCCGGAGGGGTCGAGGATCCCGCAGAGCATGCGGATGGTGGTGCTCTTGCCCGCGCCGTTGGGACCGAGGACGCCGAAGATCTCGCCCCGGCGCACGTCCAGGGTGACGTCCCGGACCGCGAGCAGCTCCCCGAAGCGGCGGGAGAGGTGCTCGGTCTGGACGATGGCCCCGGCGCTCATTTGTGCGCCTCGAGATGCCGGGTGGAGATGCGGGCGAAGGCGGGCACCCCGGCGTGCAGCCGCTCGCCGGGATCCTGCAAGTCGATGCGCACCCGCACCACCAGATTCGGCCGCTCCTCCTCGGAGAAGAGATAGCGGGGGGTGAACTCCAGCGAGCGGCCGATCATCTCCACCGTCCCCTGGAACCACTCGCCGCCGAGGGCGTCGATGCGCACCTGCGCCGGCGAGCCCACCGCCATCTCCCCCAGGTCGCCCTGGGGCACGAACACGTCCAGGTAGGGCCGCCGGGTCTCGCCCACCGTGACCACCGGGGTGCCGGGCTGCACCACCTCGCCGGGCTCGACGTGCGTGTCGAGCACCACGCCGGGGATCTCGCTGCGCAGGACGAAGCGGGAAAGGCGGGCGTCCTCGGCGTCGAGCTGGGCGTGGGCCTGCGAGCTGCGGGCCAGCGCCGCGCGCACCTCCTGCGAGCGGGCCCCGGCCCGCAGCGCCGCCAGCCGCTCCTCGGCGGCCTGGCGCTCGGCCCGGGCCCGGTCGTGCTGGCCCTGGATCTCGTCGAGCTGGGAGGGAGGGACGGTGCCCTCGGCGCGGAGCTTCTTCGTCCGCTCCAGCGAGTCGCGCAGCGTGTCCTCCGCCGCCCGGGCACCGCGGAGCTGCGCCTCGGCGGCGCGGAGATCCTCGGCCCGGGTGCCGGCCTTGAGCAGGTCGAGCTGGGCGTCGGCGGCGCGCGCCTCGGCCGCCCGGGCCTCCCGCTGCGGCCGCTCCAGCGAGTCGTCGAGCAGGGCCAGCGTCTGGCCCGCCTCCACCCGCTCTCCCCGCCGCACCCGCCGCTCCTTCACCCGGCCGGACACCTCGAAGGAGAGGACCCGCTCGTGCAGCTCGATCACGCCCTGGTACTCGGCGGGGGGCGCCGCGCGGGAGCAGGCGCAGGCGCAGATCAGCAAGGCGGCGCGCTTCATCCTCGCCTCCGGCGCGGCAACGGCGCGCCCAGGTAGCGCTGCAGGGCGGGGGCGATGGTCTCGATCAGCCGCTCGTCGTCCTCCGAGGCCAGGGGCTCCACCCCGAGGATGTGGCGGGCGAGGAACAGCCCCATCATCTGGCTGGCGCAGAGCTCGCCGCGCAGCGCCGCCTCCTCCCCGGGGAAGAGGCGCTCCAGGGCGGCCACGGCGGTGGACTCGACGGCCCGGCGGAGCATGGCCGCCGCCTCCGGGTTGCTCACCGCCGAGCGGAGCAGGGAGAGGACGGTGGCCCGCCGGTCGCGGAAGATGCGCCGGAGGTAGAACTCCGCCAGCCGGCGCCCGAGGGCGCGGCGGTCTCCCTCGGCCAGCGCCTCGATCTCCGCCGGGTCGATGGGCAGGTGCAGGGTGCGGGCGAAGAGGTCCGCCTTGGAGCCGAAGAAGTGCAGGACCAGGGCCGGGTCGACCCGGGCCCGGGCCGCCACCGCCCGCACGCTGGCGCCGTCGTAGCCCCGCTCGGCGAAGAGCCGCTGGGCGGCGGCGAGGATCCGGGCCCGGGAGTGGCTCGCCCCCGGCCGGCGCCCCAGTCGGGCCTTGGCGGAATTCAACACATGATGAATTCTACGCGCGTTGAATTGGCTGTCAAGGACGGACGGCGCGCAGCGAGCCCAGGGTGCCGCCGTCCACCACGTAGACGGTCCCGTCCCTGCCGCCCCAGAGGCCCAGGGGGACCTGGAAGGCGGCGGCGGAGGCGAGCCCGTCGTCGTTTCCCATCGCCCCGCTGCCGGCCCAGGTCTTCACCGTGGTGCTCCCGGCGCTGGCGCCGGGCGAGACCAGGCGCAGGCGCTGGTTGGCGGAGTCGGAGACGACCAGGCTCCCGTTCAGCCAGAGCAGCCCCATCTGCGGCTGCATGCGGGCCACGTCGCCCAGGCCGTCGGAGAAGCCCAGCCCGCCGCCCACCAGGGTGGTGACCGTGCGCGAGGCGTCGGTGCCGATCACCTTCAGCTTGCCGGTGGAGCTGGCGAGGAAGAAGACCCGGCCGTCGGGCGCCACCGCCACCGCGGTCGGATAGTAGAAGGTGGCGCTGGAGGCGGGCCCGTCCGCGTCGTCGCCCCAGTGGGTGGCGGCCAGCGTGCTCACCGCCCGGCTTGTCACGT
>DATKAG010000346.1:0-4155 GCA_035498355.1 Myxococcales bacterium
AGCTCAGTCCCTGCGCGACGGGATCCTACGGCTGCGGCGCCAACGGCTTCTTCGTCGCGCCCTCGCCCGACTTCCCCCTGTCGATCTGGCACGACGTCGAGTTCTCAAAGGACGGGAACACCATCTACGGGACCATGTTCGGCAACGGCGGGACCGCGGCGAAGAACGGCTTCTACATCCTCGACGTCAGCGACTTCAACCAGAAGAAGGCGAACCCGGCCTACCGGTTGATCAGCACGCTCACCTGGGACGACGGCAGCGTGGGGGCGCAGAACGCCTTGCCCATCACCATCGCGGGCAAGCCCTACATCCTCTTCAGCGACGAGGGCGGGGGCGGCACCACCGCCTGCGCCCAGGGCAAGTCCGGCAGCGGCTTCCCCCGGATCATCGATATCAGCGATCCCAAGAACCCCAAGGTGGTGGCCAAGCTGGTGCTCGACATCCACGACCCGGCCAACTGCACCGCCGCCGCGACCAGCCCGGTGACCAGCGCTACCAGCTCCGGGTTCTTCGCCTTCTCCTGCCACTACTGCAACGTGGACGACGTGGACAACGCCAAGGTCGCCGCCTGCGCCTGCTTCGCCTCCGGCTGGCGGTTCTTCGACATCAGCAACGTCAACTACGTGAGGGAGATCGCCTACTGGAAGCCCCCGGCCCAGGGCACGAAGGTCCTCCCCGGATCGCAGTACGCCAACTCGGTGGCCGCCACCTTCGTGCGCAACTTCGACTGGTCCACCTCCAAGGCGAGCTTCCCCAAGGACCGCGGGATGGACTCCGGCGACGTCTGGATCACCAGTCAGGACAACGGGTTCATGGTGGTGAAGCTCGATCCCAACGCCACAGCCTCTGTCAGCGGAGGATGCGCCAGCGTCGACGCCAGCCTGGGAGGCCTTTTGCTCTTCGGCGTCCTGGAGATGGCGCGGAGGCGCAAAGCGCGGGGAAAGTAGTTGTGGTCGCGACGTTCCGGCGGAGGTCTTGGCGGGGCTGAGGCCGGGCGCCCGGCGGCCTGCCTGTCGCGGACCCCCTTGCGGCCGCGGCAGGAAGTCCGCAGGAAAGGGGGGTTGAGGAGGACTGAGCTCATCGTCATGGCGCGCACCCCTCCGCTTCCACTCCCTGTTTCCAGGTTCCTGGCGTTCGCGGCGATCGGCGTAACCGCCGCCAGGCCGGCGCACGCCAACGGCGCCTTCCCCGACGAGTTCAGCATCCACTTCCCCGCGGCCAACCCGCAGCGCATCTACCTGGGGGCCAACTTCGGGCTCCTGGTCTCCGAGGACGACGGGGCCACCTGGCGCTACGCCTGCGAGCCCTGGGTGGTGAGCTCGTCGAACGCCGCCCTCTCCAACGAGAACGTCAGCTTCTACCAGCTCACCGCGGGGGGGGCGATGATCGCCACCTCGGTGACCGTCACCCGCACCGCCGATGACGCTTGCACCTGGCCCACCTCGGGCGGGGCCATCACCGGCGCGGCGGTGGATGACATCTTCCCCGATCCCAGCGACTCCACGTTCGTCCTGGCCATCGTGGCCACCGCGACCGGCAGCTACATCGTCGGCTCCCACGATGGGGGTGCCACCTTCGACGCCACCCACCTCTTCGACACTTCCGACATCCTCACCGGGATCGAGATCGCCAAGAGCAACGGAAACTTCGTCTACGCCACCAGCGTATCCCCCGTGGTGGGCGGGACGGCGAAGTTCTTCTCCAGCAGCAGCCGGGGCGCGCCGGGGAGCTGGACGACGCGCGATCTCTCCAACGTCACCGGGGTGACGGCCTCTACCCAGCCGCGCATCCTGGCGGTCGATCCCACCGACGAAAAGACGGTCTACGTGCGTCTGCTCAACGGGCCCACCGACGGGATGGCCATCACCCAGGACAGCGGGGCGAACTTCACCACCCCGCTCACCATCCCCGGGCAGTTCTCCTCGTTCCTGCGCACGGGCGACGGCGCGATCTACGCCGGGACGCTCGACGGCAAGATCTACATCCGCCCGGCGGGAGCGACGACCTTCAACCCGGCCCAGACCGCGCCCCATCTGCGCTGCCTGGGGCAGCGGCCCGGCACCACCCGCATCTACGCTTGCGGGGACATGGTCGTGGACGGCTTCAGCCTCGCCTACAGCGACGACAACGCCGCCACCTTCCACCCGCTGATGAGCTTCACCCAGCTGCTCGGCCCGCTCGCCTGCGCTCCGGTGATGACCAACTGCCAGGCGCACTGGGAGCGGATCCAGGGCGTGCTGGGCATCGGGGGGTTCCCTGACGCCGGCACGGACGGCGGAGGTGGTGGAGGCGGAGGCGGGGGCGGCGCGGGCCCAGGTGGCCACTGCGCCAGCGCGGGGGCCGGCACTACCGGTTTGCTGATGTTGCTAGCGTTCTCCCTGTGGAGGAGGTCACGACGATGAAGCGATTCCTTTTCGCGGCTGGAGCCGCAGTCCTGATCGTTGCCGCCTGCTCATCGGACAAAGGCAGCCCGGTGTCCGGTCCGGTGGACACGCACTGCACGCTGCCCGACGGAGGGACGATCGCCCAGGAGGTGAACCAGGCCTCCTGCGCAGGGTCGGGGGGCGACGCGGGCGTGGCGGATTACGGGGACACCCTCTACAACTCCGAGGGGGACGACGACGACTGCAAGTACCACGTCCGCTTCAGCAACTCCGATATCGAGCAGAACAAGGACGTGAACTTCACGGTGGTGGCGACGGTCAAGGCGCCGCCCGGCGGGGCGGCCACCGGGGCCAACATCATCGCCGAGGTCTTCCTCAACGACACCCATCCCGCCCCCAACTCCGGCCAGCACGTCACCGAGAGCCCTCCCGGCACGTACAACGTGGGGCCCATCCGCTTCGACGCCGCCGGCCGCTGGACCGTCCGCTTCCACCTGCACGAGGACTGCGCCGACGAGGCGGAGGACTCGCCCCACGGCCATGTCGCCTTCTACCTCGATGTCCCATGACGCCTCATCCGAAGGGGAACGCCGGTGAGGGCTGCGCTCCTGGGCGCGGTCCTCCTCGTGGCCTGTGGCGGCTCGGGGCCGGACTGCCCCAACGACCTGCCGCCTTCCTGTCCCTCGCCGATGCCCAGCTACAAGAACGACGTGGCGCCGATCATCACCAACCACTGCCTGAAGTGCCACTCGCCGGGCGGCGAGGAGGCGCAGATCGACCTCACCAACTACCCGAACGTGTTCTTCCAGCGGCAGGCGGTCCTCACCCAGTCCTATTCCTGCAACATGCCGCCGGATCCGGAGCCGAGGCTCGACTCCCAGGAGCGCGCCCTGCTCCTCGGCTGGCTCGTGTGCCACGCGCCCAACAACTGAAGGAGTAGCGTATGAAGTCCCAGGTTGTCCTGACCGGTTTGCTCGCTTTCGCGGCCGCCTGCGGGAGCGACAGTTCCGGCACTCCCGATTCGGGAGACGTGGTCAACTGCCAGAACGATTCCCGCGTCACCGCCTACACGCCCAACATGACGGTGAACTCCACCGGCGGGACGATGAAGTTCAGCCTGGTGCAGTCGAACCCCGGTCCGCCGGCGACGGGGAACAACACCTGGTCGCTGAAGATCACCAACACCTCAGGGACCGGGTTGCCCGGGCTCTCGTTGGGGTACAAGACGATCATGCCGGACCACGGGCACGGCAGCCCGATCACCAATCCCTCCATCACCGACAACGGGGGCGGGAACTACACCGTCACCCCGGTCGACCTCTTCATGCCGGGCGTCTGGCACGTCTGGTTCTTCAACAACGCCACTCCCAACGACACCGGAGACTTCTTCTTCTGCGTTCAGGGATGAGGATTTCGATGCGCCTTCCCGCCTGGCTGGGCCTCTGCGCGCTGCTCTGCGCCTGCCACTCCGGAGGCGGCGAGCAGGCGACGATGACCCGCGAGCAGCTGCTCGATCCCTCGTCCTGCCAGGGCTGCCACCCCGACCAGTACTCGGAGTGGGCGGGAAGCATGCACGCCTACGCCTCCAACGACCCGGTCTTCCTGGCCATGAACAGGCGGGGGCAGCGGGAGACCAACGGCTCCCTGGGGAAGTTCTGCGTCAACTGCCACGCGCCGCTGGCGGTGCGCGAAGGCCTCACCACCGACGGCCTGAACCTGGACCAGGTGCCGCAGAACATGAAGGGCGTGACCTGCTTCTTCTGCCACACCG
>DATKAG010000347.1:0-3065 GCA_035498355.1 Myxococcales bacterium
GGCCGGCGTCGATGCGCTTGTGGTAGGGAAGGATGACGTGGGCGTTTTCGCTCACCACCAGCTGGGTGGGGTCGCCGAGCAGCCCCCGGCTGCGCAAGAGGTCGATCTCCTCCATCAGGGCCTCGGGATCGACCACCACCCCGTTGCCGATGATGCACTTCTTCCCCGGGTGCAGGACCCCGCTGGGGACCAGGTGGAGGACCGTCTTCACCCCGCCCACCACCAGCGTGTGCCCGGCGTTCGCCCCTCCCTGGTAGCGCACCACCACGTCGGCCCAGGAGGTGAAGAGGTCGACCACCTTCCCCTTCCCCTCGTCGCCCCACTGCGCGCCGACGATCACCACGTTGGACATGGAACTTTCCCTATCACGGGGGCGCGCCGCGGCGGTACGTGGCCGCCGGCGGCCCGCTCTCGCGCAATTCGGTGTAGTCGGGGGAGGCCTCGAGCACCCGCTCCACCGTCGAGCCGCCCACGCCGCGGAAGAAGAGCGACACCGATCGCCCGTCGGGGATGAACTCGCCGCGGGTGGTGAGCGCCGGCGGGTTGCCGGCGATGACCCCCACTTCCTTGGGGGCGTTGAAGAGCAGCCACTCCTTGGGGCCCTTCTGCCGCTCCCAGGTGCCCACCAGCCAGGAGATGTCCGCCCCCTGGCCGGTGAGGGCCGGCTTGGCCGCGGGCGCCGGAGGGGCGGCGGGCGCCGGAGGGGCGGCGGGCGCCGGAGGGGCGCCGGGCGCCGGCGCGGCGGGGGCCGGCGTGGCGGGGGCGGGCGCGGGCAGGGGCGCGGCCGCGTGCCGCTCCGCCCTCTTCTCCGAGCAGGCGCAGAGGGCGAGAAGGAGGGCGAGCGCGGGCTTCACAGCACGACCTGGTGCACGTGGCGCACGTTCGGGAGCCGGCGCAGCCGCTCCAGCACCTCCGGCGCGGCGGCGGAGTCCACGTTCACCAGCGCCAGGGCCTCGCCGCTCTTCTTGTCGCGGGCGAGCGCGAACTGAGCGATGTTCACCTGCGCCTCTCCCAGCGTGCGGCCGACGTTGCCGATCACGCCCGGTTTGTCGTCGTTGTGCATGACCAGGATCGCCCCCTCCGGGACCGCCTCCAGCTCGAATTTGTCCACCTTCACCAGCCGCGGCTCGCGCTTGCCCACGATGGTGCCGGCCACGGAGACGGAGACGCCCTTGGCGCAGCGCAGCCGCACCGTCACCAGGCTGGCGAAGTCGGGCGTGTCGCTGGTCTTCACCTCCTGCACGGAGAGCCCGCGTTCGCGGGCCAGCGCCGGGGCGGAGACCTCGTTGACCGGCTCGGCCAGGAAAGTGCCCAGGACGCCCTTGAGGACGGCGGCGGTGAGGGGGGCGCTGGGGTGCTGCGCCACCTCCCCGGCGCAGGCGATCTCGATCCGCTCCGGCGCCCCCGGGGCGCCCTGGGTGGCGATCTGCCCGGCGAAGGTGCCCAGCTTCTCCGCCAGGCGGAGGAAGGGGCCCAGCCGCTCCAGCACCTCGCCGCTCACCGAGGGGACGTTGACCGCGTTCCGCACCGTGCCGGTGGTGAGGTACTCGACCATGGCCTCGCAGACGATCACCGCCACGTTCTGCTGCGCGTCCTCGGTGCTCCCGCCCAGGTGGGGGGTGGCGATGAAGTTCTCGCAGGAGAAGAGCGGGTGATCGGCCGCCGGCGGCTCGCTCTCGAAGACGTCGAGCGCGGCACCGCCCAGCCGCCTTTCCCGCAGCGCCTCCGCCAGCGCCTTCTCGTCCACCAGCCCGCCTCGGGCGCAGTTGATCAGGAGCGCCCCCGGCTTCATCTGCGCAATCTGCGCCGCCCCCACCATGTTCTTCGTCTGCTCGGTGAGGGGCACGTGCAGGGTGATGGCATCCGCCCGGCGGAAGATCTCCGCCAGGGGCAAGAGCTCCACCCCCAGCTTGCCGGCCGCCTCCTCGCTGAGGAAGGGGTCGTAGGCGATCACCTTCATCCCGAAAGCCTTGGCCCTCTGCACCACCAGGGCGCCGATGTTCCCGGTGCCGATCACTCCCAGGGTCTTCCCCGACAGCTCCCGGCCCGCGGAGTACTTCTTCTTCTCCCACTTGCCCGCGCGGGTGCTCTGCGAGGCGTCCGCCACCTGCCGGGCGAGCGCGAGCAAGAGGGCCAGGGTGTGCTCGGCCACGGAGACGCTGTTGCCTCCCGGCGCGTTCATCACCACCACCCCGCGCCGGGTGGCCGCGGTCAGGTCGATGTTGTCCACCCCGGTGCCGGCCCGCCCGATCACCTTCAGCCGGCCGGCCTGGGCGAGCAGATCGGCGGTCACCTTGGTGGCGCTGCGCACCGCCAGCGCCTCGTAGCCTCCGATGATCTCCCGCAGCTCGCCCGGCTTGAGGCCCGGCCTGAAGTCCACCTGGGCGCCGGGGATCCGCTCGAGGATGGTCCTGGCCTCGGGGGAGAGATCGTCGGAGATGAGGATGCGCATCAGCGTCCCCCGGCGAAGGACTGCTGGGCGGCCGAAAGGCCCGCGCCCAGCTGGACGCGCGCCCCCAGGTCGTGCAGGCCGCGCTCCACGGCCCCGATCACCACCAGCATGTCGAAGTCGTCGAAGTAGCCGAGGTGGGCGATGCGGAAGATCTTCCCCTTGGCCGCGTCCTGCCCGCCCACGAGCTTGATCCCGTACTCCTTGAACAGGTGCTTGACCAGCTTCTCGGAATCCACCCCGTCCGGCGCCAGCACGGTGGTCATCGCCGGGGACGGGCTCTTCGAGTACAGGGTCAGGCCCAGCGCCTGCATCGCCGCCCTGGCGGCGCGCGCCATCCGCTCGTGACGGGCGAAGACGTTCTCCAGCCCCTCCTCGCGGAACATGGCCAGCGACTCGTCCAGGCCCTCCACCAGGGCGATGGCCGGCGTCCAGGCGGTCTGGTTCTTGCGCTGGTTCTCCCGCTCGCGGCGGGCGTCGAAATAGAAGCGCGGCAGGTCCGCCGTCTCGTTCAGCTTCCAGGCCTTCTCCGAAGCGGCGAGGAAGGCGATCCCCGGCGGCAGGCCGAGGGCCTTGTGGCCCGCGCTCAGGAGCACGTCGATGCCCCACTCGTCCA
>DATKAG010000348.1:0-2622 GCA_035498355.1 Myxococcales bacterium
AGCCGCAGGAAGCTGTGCGCGCCCTGGTAGTTGCCGATCGGGTCGCCTTCCCAGCGCGTCAGGCTGCGCCCGTCGTAGCCCCGGACCTCGCCCTCCGCCCGGCCGAGATACGCGGCTCCCTCGGCGCGCCCTCCCAGCCCGCTCCAGCCGTAGCCGGCCAGGTCCTCCGCCACTTTGGAGAGCGCCTCGTTGATCCAGACGTCCTGGGGGCCGTCGCACTGGCGCTCCACGCAGCGCCGGCCGAAGTTGATCAGGTGTTGCATCTCGTGCGCCAGCGTCGCCGGATACACCGAGGCGAGCAGGTCCGCCTTCGCGTACCCGTTCGCCGCCGCGTTGCCCGCGTCGTTGAGGTAGAGGATCTCGCCGTGGTTCGACCCTCCCCGGACACAGCCCGGGGAGTCGTCGCGGGCGCGGACCAGGTCGGCGTTTCCGAAGTACCCGATCAACCATCCGCCGTTCAGGTGGGCCCCCAGCTCGTGCGTGAGCAGCACGGCGATCCTGCCGTCGCGGTCCACGTCCACGGGCTTGCCGAAGGCGGCGGTGACGGCGGGCCAGACCTTGTCCTCGAAGGCCCGGGCGAGCGGCTGGAGGTCCGGTGCCTGGTACTCGCCCAGGTCCGCGTCGTCGACGTAGATGCCGGCGTGCGCCGTCGCCACCGCCAGCGTCGCGGGCTTGCGCACGTACCGGGAGAAGTCGAGCCCGGCCGCCACGCAGAACGAGCGCCTCTCCACGACCTGCGTCTCGGCCGCCGCCGGTTTCTCCAGCGCCAGCGCCGCCTCCCGCTCCCGCAGCGCCTCGTGCAAGGACGGTGGGGGCGCGGCGGTGAGGGCCGCGCGCGGCGCCCTGTCCGCCGCCGCCGGATCGGACGCGCCCTCCACCGCCACCTCCGCCCGGGCGCCGTCCCTTCCCCCGGAATTGACCAGCAGCACGCCCACGCGCTCGCCGGGACCGAGCTGGGCGAAGGAGGCCGTGAGCTCTCCCTTGCGGAAGTCCCAGGGAGCGAAGATCTGCCAGCGGGAGCCATCGCCGCCCGAGGATCCGGCGCTGACCAGGCCCGCCGTGCGGCCGCCGGGGATCTCGTCGACCCAGACCCCTTGGGCGACTCCCGGCAAGGTGGCCCGCGTGCCGCGCACGATCACCGGCTCCGAGGCGGGGACGCCGCGATCCAGGTCGGCGAGCTGCACCCTGTGGGTAGCCTTGGACGAGGAGTCCCACGAGACCTCGACGCCGGAGCCGCTCACCCAGGCCCGCACGCCGGACGGCCTGGGCGGGCCGGAGCAGGCGAGCGCGGCCAGCAGGCAGACGGCGGAACGCACCGGCCAGATGGAAGCATGGCTGGGGGGGCAGCGCCAAACCTGCCGCTACCGCGGTGCTTCAACCACATCCGCCCACCCGCGGGTGCGCCTCACTTGAGCTGCGCCATCCGGCGCTTCATCTCCTCCCCGGAGACGTCCTCCACGTGCGTGGCCACCGTCCACTGGTGCCCGAAGGGGTCGACGAGAGTGCCCGAGCGGTCGCCGTAGAACTGGTCCTGCAGGGGCCGCAGCTCTTTTCCCCCCGCGGCCAGGGCCCGCTTGAACACCGCGTCCACGTTCTCGCAGTAGATCATCAAGTGCACCGGGGTGCTCCCCTGCGGGGCGCGGATGTCCCGCTCCGGGGCCTCGTCCGCCAGCATGACCACGGAGTCCCCGATGCGGATCTCCGCGTGCCCGATGCGGCCGTCGGGCTGGGGCATGCGCAACAGCTCCTCGGCCGCGAAGGCCTTCTTGTAGAACTCCAGCGCCTTCGCCGCGCCCTTCACGATCAGGTACGGCGTGATCGAATGGTATCCGTCCGGGATGGGCTTGAACTTCGCCATGGCTGTCCTCGGGGTCAGCGAGCGCCGGCGATGATGCGCGCGAAGTCCTCGGCCTTCAAGCTCGCTCCGCCCACCAGCGCCCCGTCGATGTCCGGCTGGCCGAGCAGGTCCGCGGCGTTCTCCGGCTTGACCGAGCCGCCGTACTGGATGCGCACCGCCTCCGCCACCTGGGGCCCCGCAAGGTCTCGCAGAAGCCCGCGGATCAGGCCGTGCACCTCCTGCGCCTGGGCGGTGGTGGCAGTCTTGCCGGTGCCGATGGCCCAGACGGGCTCGTAGGCGACGGTGCAGCGCCCGATCGCCTCGCCGCCCAGGCCGGCGAATGCCCCTTTCACCTGGCGGGAGACCACCTCCCAGGTGCGGTTCGCTTCCCGCTCCTGCAAGGTCTCCCCCACGCAGACGATGGGATGGAGCTGCGCCTCCAGCGCGGCGCGCAACTTCTTGTTCACCCCTTCGTCCGTCTCCCCGAAGTACTGCCGGCGCTCGCTGTGCCCGAGGATCACCCCGTCGCAACCCAGCTCCTTGAGCATGGGGGCGCTCACCTCGCCGGTAAAGGCTCCCTGCTTCTCGTGATGGCAGTTCTGCGCGAAGAGCTGGATGGACGAGCCCTGCAGCGCCTGCCGCGCCGCCGCCAGGGCGGTGAAGGGCGGAGCCACCGCCACTTGCACCTGCGTGTCCAGCCGCTGGCGCAGCTCGCGCACCAGCTGCCCGGCCTCGGCGGCCGTCTTGTGCATCTTCCAGTTGCCGCAGACGAACTTGCGCCGCGC
>DATKAG010000349.1:0-4793 GCA_035498355.1 Myxococcales bacterium
GCGGGCAGCGTGCGCATGAGGGATCCTTCCGGGGCTCGGAGGTGGGACGACAGGTACCGCAGCTTCCCCCGGAGCGTCGAGGGAATCCGCGCGCGTCCAGGCGGGCGGGTACCCGTGCGGCACGCGGTCCGGCCGGGGCACACGCAGCGCAGCTTCGGCGCTGACAACGGGGGAGCGACCACCTAGGCTGCGACCATGGGCAATCCTGGTTCCCGTCGCTGGCCGAGAGTCGTTGGCATCGCCGTGGCAATCCTGGTGGTGGTGGTGGCCGCCGGCGTGCTGGCGCTCGACCGCATCCTCCTGTCGATCGGCCGCCGGCAGGCGGCCACCCTCTCGCAGGAGCTCTCCCGCCCCATTGCGCTGCAGGGGATCTCCGTCAAGCTCTGGGGCGGGCTGGGCGTGAAGGTGAGCGGGGTCTCGATCGGCCCCGGCCCGGGCGAGCGGGTGGCGCTCATCGAGCTGCCGCGGGCGGAGGTCTCGGTGGGGGTGTTCCGGGCGGTCGTCTCCCGCGGCAAGGAGATCGTGGTCCACGAGGCGGTCGTCCACGGGCTGCGCGTCAACGTGGAGAAGCTGCCGGGCGGGACCACGAATCTGGAGGCCCTGGCACACCAGCTCCAAGCGCGGAGCGCCCACCAGCCCGCCGCGGAGCAACCGCCCAAGCAGGCGCAGCCGGGCGCGCAGCCGGCGCCGCCGGCCGTCGAGGTGGGCCGGGCGGCCGTGGAGGACGCGCGCTTCTCCTTCCTCGACCGGACCGTCCCGGGCGCGAAGGAGCTCTTCGTCGACCACTTCGACGCCGAGGTCCGCGACCTGGCGGTGGGGAAACCGCTGGAGCTCGTGGTGAAGGCGGCGGTCCTGGCGGATCGCCAGAACCTGGAGCTGAGGGTCAAGGCGGCGCCGCTCCCGCCCAGCCTGGTGCCCGTCCCCGAGCAGGTGACGCTCCAGGTGCAGCCCATCGACCTGACGCCGCTGGCGCCCTTCCTCCCGAAGAGCGTCGGCCTCCAGGGCGGGCGGTTCCAGGCGGACCTGAAGGCGGCGCTGGGCTCGGCGGTGCCGGGCGGGCGCGGCCCGTCCAAGATCCTGGGCGGCTTCAAGGCGACCCAGCTCGCCTTCGCGGGCCAAGCGGGTGGCAAGCGGCTCGACGCCTCGCTGGACGCGGACGTGACCGCCGATCCGAAGGCGGGCGACCTCGACCTGCGCAAGCTGGAGCTGGTGATCGGGCCGGCGGCGCTCTCCGGGCATGGCCGCGCCACCGGGCTGCTGGGGGACTCGCCGCGCGTGGAAGGGCTGGAGATCACCTCGCGCGGCCTCGACCCGGCCGCGCTGACCGAGTACTACCCGCCGCTGCGCACGCAGATGGGGGGCGCGGTGGTGGCGGGGCCGGTGGGGATCACCGTCCGCGGACAGGGGACTGCCACCGCCCAGCGGGTCGAGCTGCGCGTGGACCTCACCCCGGTTCGCATCGAGGTGCCGCACCAGGTCGCGAAGGCCGCCGGCGGTCCGTTGCTCCTCACCGCGACCGCGGATGCCGCCCAGGGCGGCGGCCGCGTCGGGTTCGACGGCAACCTGGACCTGGGCGGCGTGGACCTGCGACCGGGCGGGGCCGTCGCCAAGAAGCCGGGCGATCCGCTGGCGGTGAAGGTCGCGGGCGCGTACCGCCGGAGCGGCGATGCCCAGGAGGTCACCATCTCCCAGCTCCTGGTGAACGTGCTCGGCGACCCGCTGGTGGGGAAGGGCCAGGTGAAGGTGGCCGGGGCGGGCAAGTCCAGGACCACCCGCTTCGACGCGGAGCTGTCGGGCGACCGCCTCGACCTGGACCGATTGCTGCTGGAGACGCCGGCCGCGAAGCCCCAGCCCAAGCCTGCCGAGAAGCCGGCGCAGCCGGGCCCCGGCGCCTTCGCCGGCCTCTCCGGGGAGGCGCGGCTCCGGCTCGGGCTCCTGCGGATCAAGAAGACCGAGGCGCGCAACGTGCTCGCCACGATCAAGGTCCAGGAGGACACGGTCACGCTCGATCAGGCGCAGCTCCAGGCATTCGGGGGGACGGTGAGCGCGGCCGGAACCCTGGTCCGGCTGGCGCACCCGCAGGAGCCGTTCAAGGTCGTCACCAAGATGAAGGGGGTCGAGGCGGCCCAGGCGCTGGGCCTGTTCACCTCGCAGAAGGTCCTCTCCGGCGCCCTGGACATGGACCTGGAGCTGAACGGGCCCGGGCTGGGCAAGGTGGACCTGCTCAAGGCCATCACCGGCGCGATCGAGGGAGATCTCAGGGGCGGCGCCTTCCACGGCAAGGACCTGATCGCCTCGGTGGCGGCACCGCTCGCCGGCAAGCTGCCCTTCGCCAAGAAGGTGTCCGAGGGCGGCTCGACCAGCCTGGGCAAGGACTTGCCCTTCGCGGTCAAGGTCGCCAACGGCGTGGCCCAGCTCACCAAGCCGATCAAGTTCGACACCGGGCAGGGCGAGGTGCAGCTGGGCGGCGGTGTGGGGCTGGACGGAACGCTCCAGATGCCCGCCACGGTGGCGCTGGCCCCGGACGTCATCGCCCGCATCACCGGTGGCCGGATCAAGCCCTCGGAGCCGGTTCCGCTGAGCTTCAGGCTGGCCGGGCCGGCCACCAGCCCGCGCCTGGACGGCCTCGACGTCAATGCCGCGGCCAAGGCGCTGGGTGCGCAGGCGGCCACCGGCGCGCTGGGCAAGGCGCTCGGCCTGGAGCCGCCCGCGGCCGGCGGTCAGGGAACGGGCGCTGGAAAGCCGGGCCACCAGCCCTCGCCCAAGCAGCAGCTCGAGGACCAGGCCGCCAAGAAGCTCAAGGGGCTGTTCGGGAAGTGAGGCCCTCGACTCCGGGGCGCCGCGCGCCGCTGCGCTCAGGGCGAACGGCCTCGAGAGCCGATCGTCCTGAGCGTAGTGCCCTTCGCCGTGCGAGGGGCACGGAGTCGAAGGATCACTTCGCTGCGACCTTGGCGCTCTGCGTCTTGGCCGCCTTCTTCTGGGCCTTGACGGTCTTCTTCGCGGGCTGCGTCTTCTGCGGGCTGCTCGCCACCGCCGGTTGCTGCGAGGCGCCGGTCTGGGCGGTGGTCTGCTGCATCATGTCCGAGCACGCCAGCGCCGGTACGCTCATCGCGACCGCCGCCAGCACCGCTGCTAGGCGCATCAGGGTCCTCATCGTGCCGCTCCTCGCCGGCGGAAGGGGTCGCCGGACCGGTTCTCGATGTCGAGCGGAGCGGGCGCGCGCAACCCCCTCCGGCGCAGCAGGCCCGAGCGGGGGAGAGCGTTCGTTGACCCGGCGGGCGCGGTCAGGGGCTCAAGCTGCCAGGTCGCGGTCGGTGCGCGCGTGGGCGCTGAGCCACTCCGGGATCCAGCGCTCCGGCCTCAGCGCCACCACCCCGCGGGCGTCGCCCCGCGCCGCCAGCGCGATCATCGCGCCCAGGTCGGCCAGGAACCGCTGGTGCTCCCGGGCGTGCCGCACCAGGCTCGGCGCCCGGGTGTCCCGCAGGCGGCGCTCCTCCGCCTCGAACTGCTCCCGGGCGGTGGCGAGGAGCTGCTGGGCGAGGCCGGCCAGCGCGCGCGGATCCCCGCCGCCCAGCGAAGACACCAGCCGCTCCGCGTCCCGGAGCAACGCCTTGCGAAGCCCGTCGATCCGCTCGTCCGGACAAACGACCGCGGTCCACTCCTGGTTCATGCGGTTCTCCTGGGGAAGGTCCGAGCGGGAGAAGACCAGAGCCGGAGCGGGGGCACAAGTCCCAAGCATCACGATTTCGCCTGTGCGACAGGTGTTTCCTGGCACGCACCTGCCGGACTGCCTTTGCGCCCCCGGTGAAGTTCAGGCGAAAGGGGAGGGGCCGCTGTAGGTGCCCTGGAGGCAGGCGGGGCCCGGGCTCGGCGCGGCCTGTTGGGATCACTTGGGGACGGGTGCGTGGAAGGCGGCCACCTCCGCGGGCGTCGGCGGAGGCTCGGGCTCGGCCGCCTTCGGGCCGGAGATGGTCCCCGGCCCCGGCCCGGCCAGCGGGCCGGGGTCGATGGGCTCGACGAAGGTGGTCTGCGGAGGGGCCCGGTCGTGGCGCGCGCAGGCGCAGGGCGAGACCAGGAGTACAGCGAGGAGGGCGATGGACGGCTTCATGTTCGCTCCGTTGGAGAAGGTGTCCGCATCCGGACGACGAACGGCCACTGCACCCGACGTGCCGGCACATCGGCGCAGCCCGGGCCAGGAGTTGCGCGGGCTCGTGTCCCTCGGGACACGGGCCGGGCCGTGTCCGGCCGAGGTGGCGTCCTTGCCTCACCGACGCCGACGCCGACCCGGATGCCGACGGCGATGCGGACGACACCGATGCGGATGCCCGCGCCGAACCTGCGGCCGAGCGCCCGTGCCGCACGCCGGGCTGTCCGCTAGGATGCCGGGATGTCCCGCAGATTGCTGTGCCTCCACGGTCACTTCTACCAGCCGCCTCGCGAGAACCCGTGGATCGAGGCCATCGAGGTCCAGGACAGCGCCGAGCCCTTCCACGACTGGAACGAGCGGATCGACGCGGAGTGCTACGGACCCAATGGCGCCGCGCGGCACAAGGGCGCGGAGGACCGGATCCTCGACATCGCCAACAACTACCTCCACCTCTCTTTCAACTTCGGCCCGACGCTGTTGGCGTGGCTGGAGCGCTTCCGGCCCGCCTCCTACGCCCGCGTCATCGAGGCCGACCAGCGCAGCGTCGAGGTGCGCGGGGAGGGCAATGGCATCGCGCAGGGCTACTCGCACGCCATCCTTCCGCTGGCCAATGCGCGGGACCGGCGCACCCAGGTTCTATGGGGCA